>JAZOSQ010000042.1:0-5204 GCA_045657245.1 Eubacteriales bacterium
ACAGTAATTCCTTTCTCATCAATTCTATAACTGTTTGGAAAAAGAAAAATGTAGCCAAGTAAACAAACGCAACCAATGACTATAATAATGGTCGCTATTGTTAGTTCTTCAGATAAAGTATATATACCAAGCAAAATGAGAACTGAGAAAATCCCGATCCAAAAGACCCACCGCTTATTTAAAAAAAGTTTGCTTTCTTTCATTTTACATTTTCCTTTGCGGTCTTACACGATGCAATCAACAATCTGCGAATATTGCCACAAAGTTTCTCGGTATATTGATATGATGCTGTGTCAATTCTTTTTGTCTCATGCATCAATTTCAACCAGTAACTCGTCTCATTAGATTCCTTCAAAGCGATTTCCAGTTTTGCTACAAAATCTTTCTTGCTCTGCGCATATTGTGCTTCATGGATATTTGCTCCAACGGATGTACCTGCTCTTGCAAGCTGATCGGTCATATACGAACTTTTGGGTGCAGTTACACCGTCAACAAGATTTACGATAGCAACCGCAAATTCAAAAGATAAGTCAAGTAATTTGTTTTCGGACATAAAAGCACCTTCTTTCATCGATATTATATCACATAATGTTGCGTTTTTCAATGATATATCGCTTGCGCGATATGATATACGGCGTTGCCGTATGATATATTTGCGGCGCAAATATGATATAATATCCGTTCCTTCATATGCCGAAGGCATATATCATCCACCGAAGGTGGATATCATATCAAAGATATATCACCCGTTCCAATAAGAACGGATATCATTGTAAAAAACCTCTTTTGCCTTAGTAGACAAAAGAGGTTTTTTACATGGTGGGGACTACAGGGCTCGAACCTGTGACCTCCTGCTTGTAAGGCAGATGCTCTCCCAGCTGAGCTAAACCCCCATATTCGCGTTGCCACTATCGGCAACGCTGACTATAATATCACAACTCGTTCGAGTTGTCAATAGGAAATTTCAATTTTTTTGAAAAAATTTTATGCGAAGTTGAAATTGTCTTTAACAGAGCCGATAACACCGCTTACCGATTCATAATATTCTTCGGGAGCAACAAGCGTTATAAGGAAAACTTCACCGTAACGGCAACAGATGATCTGGTCGGAAACATAGGTGCGGTCGTTCATTTTCGAAGAATATTTAACTTTAAGCGCGGGTGCGTCGTCAAGATACTTTTCGGGTTCGTTATATTCAACAGTTTCAATAAGCTTGAAATCGGCGAAAACCGTTTCGACTTCTTTTTTGTGGTCTTCCCAATAACCCTTTGCTGTCATATCGCCTTGGGGAAGGGTGAACGCAAGCACCGTGAGGGTTGCATATTCAGCAACAGCGTCGCTCGGGTTACAGTCGAACTGAATCTCGGTAACACCGTCGTTACGAATGATTTCCCATTCTTCAGGGTAGGTGAAGCTGTATGTAACCGCTTCGTTACCCGCATCTTTTCCCGCAAGCTTCATTCCGTCTGTAACTTCGGTCTGTTCACGGTTACAAGAAGCAAAAGAGAGAAGCGTCAATAAAGCCAATGTAATTATTAAGAATCTTTTCATTATAAATCACTCCGTTTAAGAATCCTTAGTCACGTTCATATACGTGTCTTTTTCAAAGGTTCTGTAATAAACCTTTTTGATGTTTTTTCCTGCATAAAATTTGATTCTGACGTTGCCTTTCGAATCGGCAGCCATAACCTTTTCGCCGCTCGACGAAGCATAAACGGTTATATAAAGATAATTATCTTCGATTTCATAATCGTATTTTGAAATATCCTTGCCGTTTATGTTGCAATTAAACTTGCCCGAGAAGAAACCGTTTTCGTCGATTCTGAGATTTGTGATTTCAAGCTGGTCATAATCAAGCGGATCGTTATTATACAGATGAGCGTTGTAAACCCCAAAAAAGATACCAACTCCGATAAGCAGGGATATCAAAATAATAATATATTTTCTGTATGTTCCCAAGATTTTCGACTCCTTAATATCAAGTATCTATCATTATACTGCTTTTTAACCAAAAACGCAATACCCGAATAGAGAAAATTTCGTTGTATTGTATTTTCGAAAAACTTTCTTTTTGTCGAACAATGTGATATAATGAGGAAGTATAAAATATAAGAGGTAGAATAATGTCGCAAATTAACAATAAAGAGAATCCTCTCGGTTATGAGAAGATTCCGAAGCTTTTAGGAAAATTTGCCGTACCGAGCGTTGTTGCGATGCTTGTAAGCTCGTTTTATAACGTCGTCGACCAGATTTTTATCGGTCAGTATGTCGGACCGATAGGCAACGCCGCAACGAATATTGCCTTCCCGTTAACAACTATATGTATGGCGATTGCGCTTTTGGTCGGAATCGGCGGTGCTTCGCGCTTTTCGATAGAACTCGGTAAAGGCAATAAGGAAGAAGCACGTGAATGTGTCGGAAACGCAATATGGTCTGCGTTGATTTTGGGCACTGTATATGCCGTAATAGCAGGTGTTTTTGCAGAACCCTTGCTCAAAGTCTTCGGTGCAACGGAAGGTTCTCTCCCGTATACTCTCGATTATGTGAACGTGATAGTTTTCGGTATCCCGTTCTTGATCCTTTCCAACGTAATAAGTAATTTCATTCGTGCCGACGGAAGTCCGAATTTCTCGATGATATGTATGATCGTCGGCGCGGTAATAAATACCGTTCTCGATGCTGTCTTCGTTGCCGATTGGGGCTTGGATTTGGGTATGAGAGGTGCGGCGATAGCGACCGTCATTTCGCAAATAATCTCCTTCGCTGTCGCAACAACCTATCTGTTCCGCTTTAAGACTGTCAAATTGAGCTTGGATAGATTTACTTTCAACCTTCGCAAATCCCTTAAAATTGCTTCTCTCGGTATGAGCAACAGCTTGAACCAGATCGCAATCTGTGCCGTACAGATAACAATGAACAATTCATTGGCACATTACGGTGCACTTTCGATGTATGGTGAAGATATCCCGATTGCCGCTTTCGGTGTCGTTATGAAGGTTAATTCAATTTTCCTTTCGATCTTCATCGGCGTTGCACAAGGTACTCAGCCGATAATCGGTTTCAATTACGGAGCAGGGAAGTATGACCGTTCGAAAGCAGTTTGTAAGATAGCGGCGATGATATGCTTTGCCTGTGCCGCTGTCGGAACGTTTATGTTCCAAGTGTTCCCCGAATATATCCTCTCAGTGTTCGGCTCGGGCGACCAGCTTTATATGGAATTTGCCGTAAGAACAATGCGCACTTTCCTAATGTTTATAATGCTCAACAGTATGCAGTTGATATTCGCAAACTATTTCTCCGCGATAGGAAAACCGATAAAAGGTGTTATCCTTTCGATGTCACGCCAATTCCTGCTTATAATTCCGCTGATGCTTATATTACCGCTCTTTTTCGAGCTTAACGGAATCCTATATGCAGCCCCGATAACCGATTTCACGTCATTCCTCATCGCAATGTTCTTTATGATGCGCGAATTCCGCCTTCCCGAATACAGAAAGATAAAAGATAATAAATAAAAAAAGAAAAGGAACTTCGATTGAAGTTCCTTTTTGTATGCTTGTGATTAGATCTTTGCTTTGATTTCGTCTGCCTTGTCGGTGCATTCCCATCTGACGCCGAGTTCTTCGCGTCCGAAGTGACCGTAAGCAGCAAGGTTTTTATAGATCGGCTTTCTGAGGTCGAGAGTTTCGATGATAGCCGCGGGACGAAGGTCGAATACTTCGTTGACGATTTCTGCAAGACGTTCGTCGGAAACCTTGCCGGTGCTGTTGGTGTTAACAAGAACCGAAAGAGGTCTTGCAACGCCGATAGCGTAAGCAATCTGAACTTCACATCTTTCAGCAGCGCCGGAAGCAACGATGTTCTTTGCAACGTAACGTGCCATGTAAGCAGCGGAACGGTCAACTTTAGTCGGGTCCTTACCGGAGAATGCGCCGCCGCCGTGGGAAGCATATCCGCCGTATGTATCAACGATGATCTTACGACCGGTAAGACCGCTGTCGCCGTGAGGACCGCCAACAACGAATCTTCCTGTGGGGTTAACGTAGATCTTGGTGTTGTCGTCCATATATTCCTTCGGAACGGAGGGAAGGATAACTTCGCGAATGATGTCTTCTCTGATCTGTTCGAGAGTGATTTCTTCTGCATGCTGAGAAGAAACTACGATAGCATCAACACGAACGGGCTTGTTGTCTTCATATTCAACGGTAACCTGAGTCTTTCCGTCGGGACGGAGATAGGGGAGAGTACCGTTCTTTCTGACTTCGGTAAGACGCTTGGACATATGCTGTGCGAGAGAGATAGGCATCGGCATAAGCTCGGGAGTTTCGTTACAAGCAAAACCGAAAACCATACCCTGGTCGCCTGCGCCGGTGTCCTTGTCGTCTTTCATTTCGCCGCTCTTTGCTTCGAGTGCCTTGTCAACACCCATGGCGATGTCGGGGGACTGACCGTGAATAGCAGTGATAACACCACAAGTATCACAGTCGAAACCTTTTTCGCTGTGGTCGTAACCAATGTTACGAACGGTTTCACGCGCGATAGTCTGGAAATCGGGCTTTGCGTTGGTGGTGATTTCACCCATAACAAGGATAAGACCTGTTGTGCAAGCGGTTTCACAAGCAACACGAGCCATAGGGTCTACTGCAAGAATGGAATCGAGGACTGCATCGGAAATCTGGTCACAGATTTTGTCGGGATGTCCTTCGGTAACAGATTCGCTGGTAAAAAACTTTCTCATAATGTTCTCCTTTTCAAAAATAAAACGTTCTTTGACAGATGTATCAAAGAACGTAACTTCAACTCTTTTCAACATCTCATCTTTCGATAAATTAATCGCTGAATTGACACCTTGCATAAAAAGTAGGTTGTCGTGGTTTCATAGGGCAGCTCCCTCCGCCACTCTTGATAAGAATGTATCTTAATAATAACACGCATTATGTAATGTGTCAAGAATAATATAAAAAATATTTTTCGAAAAAATCAAAAAAAATCAAAAATAGGTATTGACAAACAGAAATTTATCTGTTATACTAGCCGAGCTGTTGCGGAAAGGCAACTCAACTACATGGCGGAATAGCTCAGTTGGCTAGAGCAATCGGTTCATACCCGATAGGTCGTGGGTTCAAGTCCAACTTCCGCTACCATAAACGGCCCGTTGGTCAAGCGGTTAAGACACCGCCCTTTCACGGCGGTAACAGGAGTTC
>JAZOSQ010000043.1:0-29134 GCA_045657245.1 Eubacteriales bacterium
CACTTTCCAAAGAAGGACTTGACGTTCCTTTCTTCTTCAACCGTAAAGAAGCTAAGGACCACGGCGAAGGCGGTGTTTTCGTTGGTTATGTCCCGAAAGCAGGCGAAGAAGTCGTTATCGTAGAAGACGTTATCACTGCAGGTACCGCAATCAGAGAAAGTATGGCTATTCTTTCGGGCCTTGAAGATGTAAAGGTTGCGGCAACCTTCGTAATGGTTGACAGAAAAGAAAAGGGCAAGACCGAAAAGTCTGCAATGCAGGAGGTTTCCGACGAATTCGGATTCCCCGTATATTCCGTTGTTGACGTTTATGATATTATCGAATATCTTGAAGAAGATGAATCCAATAAAGAAAACGTCGACAGAATCAAAAAATACCTTGAGGTAAACGGAGCAAAAATATGAGAAGTCTTATCGATATCCTCGACTTAACCGTCGAAGAACTTGATGAACTTGTAAAAACTGCGTGTGATATAATCGAAAACCCGAAAAAATACAGCGAATGCTGTAAGGGTAAAACACTTGCAACCTTGTTTTTCGAACCCTCGACAAGAACACGTTTGAGCTTCGAAGCGGCAATGCTCGAACTCGGCGGTAATGTAATCGGATTTTCCGATGCGAAGAACAGCTCTGCGTCGAAGGGCGAAACCATCGCCGATACGGCTCGTGTTGTAAGCTGTTATGCCGATATAATCGCAATGCGCCACCCATTAGAAGGTGCACCGTACGTTGCATCGCTCAATTCTGGCGTGCCTGTGATTAACGCAGGTGACGGCGGACACGCTCACCCGACACAGACTCTTGCAGACTTGGTGACAATCTATCGTGAAAAAGGTCGTTTTGATAACCTGACTGTCGGTTTTTGCGGAGATTTGAAATACGGCAGACCTGTACATTCGCTCATTTCCGCGCTTTCGAGATATATGGGAATAAAGATTGTTTTGATCTCTCCGAAGGAACTTGCGCTTCCCGAATATATCAAGAGGGAAGTCATCGAAAAGAACGGCATTCCCTATGAAGAAAACGACAATCTCGAAACTGCGATCCCCGAGCTTGATATTTTGTATATGACTCGTATTCAGGAAGAACGTTTCGAAGATCGCGAACAGTATGAACGCCTTAAGGGATGCTATGTTCTCGATCCTTCAAAGCTCGAAAACGCAAAATCCGATATGATAATCCTTCATCCGCTTCCTCGTGTTGATGAAATTACCGTTGCTGTCGACTCCGACCCCCGTGCTTGTTATTTCAAACAGGTTGCAAACGGCAAAAACGGAAGAAAAGCATTGATTTTGAAATTGCTCGAAGAAGCAGAAAAGAACCCCTCGGTTTCCGTCAAAGAGAGGGATGTGATTTCTATCGAACGTTGCCTGAATCAGCGTTGTATTTCGAACAACGAAAGGGAATTGATGCCCAAAGCAGTCAAGAATAAAGACGAAGACGTTTTGCATTGTGCATATTGCGAAGCGACGATCTGAAAATAAGGAGTTTTTCGCCAAAAAACAGTCAAAAACGTTGCGTTTCGTCTTGACACAAAAATGGCAATGTGATATACTAAATAAGTCAATAAAGTTCTTTGCGACTGACGGAAATTTGTGGAGCACCACAAGGAAACAAAGAACTCACTTTACGGAATGTAAAGTCTCGAAAATTTCGTGTTTTCGGGTATAAAAGCCGACCGTCTGGGCGCATTTGCTGGTAAGTAAGTGCGCCCTTTTATATTTTCAAAAAACAGGAGATTGACGATTATGAAAAAAGTCGGAATCGTAATGGGAAGCGATAGCGACCTTCCTATCATCAAAAAAGCAACGGATATGTTGAAATCGTTGGATATTCCTTTCGAGGTTCATGTCTATTCCGCTCACAGAACTCCCGAACAGGCGCGTGATTTTTCTGTTAACGCTCGTAATAACGGTTTTGGCGTAATTATTGCAGCTGCAGGTATGGCGGCTCATTTGGCAGGTGCTGTTGCAGCAAACACAACTTTGCCCGTAATCGGTTTGCCTTGTAAAGGCCCCGTTCTTGACGGAATGGATGCATTGCTTGCGACTGTTCAAATGCCGACGGGTATCCCTGTTGCGACCGTGGCAATCAACGGCGGTGCAAATGCGGCACTTCTCGCTGCACAGATTCTTGCTGTTGAAGATAAAGAATTGGCGGATAAGCTCGATGCAAAACGTGTCAGCGATGCGAACGCAGTTCTCGAAAAAGACGCAACCATACTTGAAAAACTTTAAGAAATAAAAAATATTAATAAATTTTAGGAGAAATCAAAAATGAAACTTGTTTACACTGGCAAAACAAAAGACGTATTCGCACTTGACAATGGAAATTACCTTCTCAAATTCAAAGATGACTGCACCGGCAAAGACGGTGTGTTTGATCCCGGCGAAAACTCTGTCGGTCTCACAATCGAAGGTGTTGGTGATGTTAACCTCCGTATGTCTATCTATTTCTTCGAAAAAGTTAATGCAGCAGGCATTAAAACCCACTATATAAGCGCAGACCTTGAAAACACCACTATGGAAGTTCTTCCCGCAAAAGCATTCGGTAAAGGACTTGAAGTAATCTGCCGTCATAAAGCGGTCGGTAGCTTCTTCCGTCGTTACAGCGACTATATCGAAGAAGGCGCAGACCTTCCCGCATATGTTGAAACCACTTTTAAGAACGACGCAAAGGGCGACCCCCTCGTAACCAAAGACGGTCTTGTTGACCTCGGCGTTATGACTGCAAAACAGTATGACGATATCAAAGAAATGACTCAGAAGATCACAAAGATCGTTGCTGACGACCTTCTCGAAAAGGGACTCGTTCTTTACGATATCAAGTTTGAATTCGGCTATGATGCAGACGGTAACGTAATGCTTATCGACGAAATCGCATCGGGCAATATGCGTGTCTATAAGAACGGCGAATATATCGATCCGATGACTCTTTCGGAACTCTTCTTCGCATAAAACAAAAAATAAAGCAAAGAAAGCAAGATTGAAAAATGGGAGCATTTTTTGGCGTAGTCTCAAAACGTGATTGCCTTGCCGACGTATTTTTCGGAGTCGACTATCATTCCCACCTCGGCACACGCCGTGCAGGTGTAGCGGCATATGACGAAAATATCGGTTTGCAACGCGTTATTCACAATATAGAAAACACACCGTTTCGAACAAAGTTCGATCATATCTTGGGCGATATGAAGGGCACTTCGGCAATCGGCTGTATCAGTGATGCCGAACCGCAACCGCTTCTCATTCGTTCTCGATTGGGTACTTATGCGATATGCTTCGTCGGTGCAATAAATAATTCCGATGAACTCATCGAAAAAGCGCTCGAATCGGGCTCGGTTCATTTTGATGCGATGACAGGTGGAGAGGTAAATAATACCGAACTTATCGCTGCACTCATCAATCAGAAAAACGATTTTGTCGAAGGCATTTGTGCGGTGCAGGAATTAATTGACGGCTCTGCTTCGATATTGATTCTTCGAAACGACGGTTCGATAATCGTCGCACGTGACAAAATGGGAAGGATTCCCGTTACCGTCGGCAAGAACGAAGACGGATATAGTGTATCGTTCGAATCTTTTGCATATAAAAAGATGGGCTATGAGTTCGAAAAGGAACTCGGCCCCGGCGAAATCGTCGAACTTAAAAGCGACAGCTTGAACCAACTCAAAGCCCCCGGCAAAGAAATGAAGATTTGCGCGTTTCTTTGGTCGTATTACGGATATTCAACGTCTGATTATGAAGGCGTTAACGTCGAAATGATGCGTTACCGCAACGGCGAGATAATGGCAGAGAACGATATCGCATCGGGACAGAATTTCGATATAGACTATGTCGGCGGTGTGCCCGATTCGGGAACTCCTCATGCAATCGGCTATGCCAATAAAAGCCGCATCCCGTTTGCCCGTCCGTTTATAAAATATACTCCCACGTGGACGAGAAGTTTTATGTCCTCTCGTCAAGCGGAACGTTGCAAGGTTGCAAAAATGAAGCAGATTCCGATTCACGAATTGATAACAGACAAAAGTCTTCTCTTTGTCGACGATTCGATAGTAAGAGGAACCCAGCTTAAAGAAACCGTAGATTTTCTTTATGAAAACGGCGCAAAGGCGGTGCATATGCGCTCTGCTTGCCCTCCGATAATGTACGGTTGTAAATATCTCAACTTTTCACGCAATAACAACGATATGGAGCTTCTCGGCAGACGCACGATAATGGAGCTTGAAGGCGAAGAAGGATTCAACTATATCGAAGAATACAGCGATCCGTCGACAGAACGCGGAAAGAAGTTCAGAAAATCGATCTGCGATAAACTCGGATTCGCTTCACTCGAATTCCAATCACTTGAAGGAATAATAAAGGCAATAGGTATTGATGAGTCGAAACTCTGTACATATTGCTGGAACGGAAAGGAATAATCAATTATGCATAACGAATCAAGATCCGAAAGCTACGCAGCAGCAGGTGTAGATATAACAGCGGGCTATAAAGCCGTTGAACTTATGAAAAAACATATTGCCAGAACCCGTAACGAAGGTTGCCTTGACGATGTCGGCGGCTTCGGCGGATGCTTTGGCTTGAATATTGCAGGAATGGAAGAACCCGTTCTCGTTTCGGGTACCGATGGTGTCGGCACAAAACTCAAACTTGCAATACTTATGGATAAACACGACACGATCGGTATCGACTGTGTTGCAATGTGCGTTAACGACGTTGTTTGCGTCGGTGCAAAACCTCTTTTCTTCCTCGACTATATCGCATGCGGTAAGAACTATCCCGAAAAGATTGCAGAACTCGTTGCAGGTGTTGCAGAGGGCTGTGTTCAATCGGGCGCAGCACTCATCGACGGTGAGACCGCAGAACATCCCGGAATGATGCCTGCAGAAGAATATGACCTTGCGGGATTTACCGTTGGTGTAGTCGATAAGAAAAAGATTATCGATAACAAGAGAATGGCAGAGGGCGACGTTGTTATCGCATTGCCCTCGACCGGTATCCATTCGAACGGCTTCTCGCTTTGCCGTAAGGTTTTCGATATCGATAACAATAACCCCGAACTTTATAAACCCAATGCAGACCTTGGTGGAAAGACCATTGCAGAAACTCTCCTTGTTCCCACAAAGATTTATGTAAAACCCGTTCTTGCACTTCTCGAACAGGTTGATGTTAAGGGTATTTCTCATATCACCGGCGGCGGCTTCTATGAAAACATTCCGAGAAGCATTCCCGATGGCTTGGGCGCAAAGATCGATAAAGCGTCTGTGCGTGTTCTTCCCATCTTCGACCTCATCGCGAAGACAGGTAACATCAGCGAACGTGATATGTATAACACATTCAATATGGGTGTTGGTATGAGCATCGTTGTTCCCGCATCCGATGTTGAAAAGGCAATCGACGTTCTCAAGGCAAACGATATCGATGCATACGTCATCGGTGAAATCGTCAAGTCTGAAAACAAAATCACCATTTGCTAAAATAATAGCCGAAAAGAATTGAACTAAAATCGCCCAAAATGGCTATTTTCGGCTAAAACATCACTTCATCGCTTGATATACGCTCGTATATCTTCGCTCTTCAGCTTCGTTTTTTCTCGAAAATCTTCCCTTTTGGGTTGCATCGCAAGTTTAAAATAGGGATTTTTTCGTTAGAACGAGAAAAACGAGCAAAGGAATACGCCGATATTCTGAGCGAGTTTTGCGAAGTTATAATAAAAAATATCATTTTAAACCGAATTGAGTCCAACTCTTTTCGGCTATAACGAAAGGGAAGCAGTAATGTCCGATTCCAAGATAAAAATCGCCGTACTCGTTTCGGGTGGCGGAACAAATCTTCAAGCGCTTATCGATGCTTGCGATAACGGCGTCATTAAAAGCGGTGCGATAGAACTTGTAATTTCCAACAATAAAGACGCTTTTGCTTTAACTCGTGCCGAAAGGGCAGGGATAAAGACCGAAACAGTTCTTAAAAAGGAATTGGGAAGTGCGGAAGCATTCGAATCGAAAATCAAGTCACTGCTTTCCAAATATAAAATCGATATAATCGTCCTTGCGGGCTTTATGTCGATATTAAGTGAGAATTTCACAAAGGACTATCCGAAACGCATCATAAACGTTCACCCAGCGTTGATTCCGTCGTTCTGCGGCAAGGGATTTTATGGACTTCACGTTCATGAAGCCGCTCTCGCATACGGCGTGAAGGTCAGCGGTGCAACGGTTCATTTTGTGAACGAAATTCCCGACGGTGGCGAAATAATACTTCAAAAAGCGGTTGATGTTTTGGAGGGCGATACCCCCGAAACTCTCCAAAAACGTATTATGGAACAGGCAGAATGGAAAATTCTTCCCGAAGCTGTCGAAAAAGTTTGTTATAATTTGAAAAAAGAAAGATAATAGGTGGAAATTATGGCATTGTACGATCTTAAAACACTTCTTAGCGAAAATTCCTATCCCGGCAGAGGTATCGTAATCGGTAAATCCGCTGACGGAAAAAACGCTATGATAGCATATTTTATAATGGGCAGAAGCGGTAACTCCCGTAACCGTATCTTCGAAAGCTTTGACGGCGGTATGAGAACCAAGGCGTTTGATGAATCGAAACTCGAAGATCCGAGTCTTATCATTTATAATCCCTATCTTAAGTTCGAAAACAGCGATATTATCACAAACGGAGACCAAACCAATACCGTTTATGATTTCCTCGTTGACGGCAAGGGATTTGAAGATGCACTTTACACCCGTGAATTCGAACCCGATGCACCCAACTTCACTCCCAGAATTTCCGGTATCGTAAACTATAATTTCAAAGAAAACGATTTTTCCTATAAACTTTCAATCTTGAAGAGCGCAAACGGCAGACCCGAAGTTTGCAGCCGCTTCTTCTATAACTATCTCCCCGAAAACGGTATCGGCCATTTCATTCATACCTATAAATGCGACGGTAACCCCATTCCTTCCTTCTATGGAGAACCCGAAGAAATCTCTCTTCCCAACACCGCCGAAGAATTGGCAGACCTCGTTTGGAACAACCTCAACGAAGATAACAAGGTTTCTCTCTTTGTACGTTGCGTTCCTCTCGATGGTTCCGAACCCACCGATATCATCATCAATAAGAATAAATAAGGAGCACCGTAATAATGAAAGAATTCGAACTCAAATACGGTTGTAACCCCAACCAAAAACCCTCAAAGATATATATGCATGACGGAAGCGATCTTCCGATAGAAATCCTCAACGGCAGACCTGGTTATATCAACTTCCTCGATGCATTCAACTCTTGGCAGCTCGTAAAGGAACTCAAAGAAGCTCTCGGTCTTCCTGCCGTAACTTCTTTCAAACACGTAAGCCCCACTTCCGCTGCTGTCGGTGTTCCTCTTTCCGATAAACTCAAAAAAGCTTGCTTTGTTGACGATATCGAAGGCCTTGACGAATCCCCCTTGGCTTGTGCATATGCAAGAGCAAGAGGTACCGACAGAATGTGTTCCTTCGGTGACTGGGTTGCACTTTCCGATGTTTGTGACGTAACAACCGCAAAAATGATTGCACGTGAAGTTTCCGACGGTATAATCGCTCCCGGTTATGAACCCGAAGCTCTCGAAATCTTGAAAGCAAAGAGAAAGGGAAGCTATAATATCGTCAAGATCGACGAAAATTATGTTCCTGTAGAAGCAGAACATAAACAGGTTTACGGCATAACCTTCGAACAGGGAAGAAACAACTTTGTTATCAATAAAGAACTTCTCACTAACGTCGTTACCGCAAATAAAGAACTTCCCGAAAGCGCAATCCGTGACCTTATAATTGCGCTCATCACTCTTAAATATACTCAATCTAACTCAGTTTGCTACGCTGTTGACGGTCAGGCAATCGGCGTTGGCGCAGGTCAGCAATCCCGTATCCACTGCACTCGTCTTGCAGGCACAAAGGCGGATACTTGGTTCCTCCGTCAGCATGAAAAGGTGTTGAACCTTCCTTTCCGTTCCGATATCGGCAGACCCGACAGAGATAACGTAATCGACGGATATATCAACAAAAACGAAGAAGACGTTTGTGCAGACGGTATCTGGGAAAAATATTTCACAGAAAAGCCCGAACCTCTTACCGATAAAGAAATCCGTGAATACCTTGATGGCGTTGATAATGTTGCACTCGGCTCCGATGCGTTCTTCCCGTTCTTTGACAATATCGAACGTGCGAATAAGAGCGGTGTCAAGTATATCGCTGAACCCGGCGGATCGATCCGTGACGATTTGGTAATCGATTGCTGTAACAAATATAATATGACAATGGTGTTTACGGGAATGCGTCTGTTCCACCATTAATTCGGAGGAAAAATGAAAATACTTGTTGTCGGTGGTGGCGGTAGAGAACACGCTATCATCAAGAAAATAAAAGAAAACGAGAGTGTAGAAAAAATTTATGCTCTTCCCGGCAACGGCGGTATTGCTCGTGATGCCCAATGTGTGAACATCGGAGCAAAGGATATAGAGAATATCGTTGCTTTTGCTGTTGAAAATAAGATTGACTATGCTGTTGTGGCACCCGACGATCCGTTGGTGCTCGGCTGTGTAGATGCACTCGAAGCAAAGGGTGTTCCTTGCTTCGGCCCTCGTGCAAACGCTGCTATAATTGAAGGTAGTAAGGTCTTTTCGAAAGAATTGATGAAGAAATATAACATTCCTACTGCCGCTTGCGAAGTTTTCGACAACGTCGATGCCGCACTCGAATATATCGCAACCGCCCCCATTCCTACTGTTATCAAAGCTGACGGCTTGGCACTTGGTAAGGGTGTTATAATCGCCTTCACTCGTGAAGAAGCTGTCGACGCAGTAAAGTCTATGATGTGCGATAAAGCGTTTGGTAAGAGTGGCGATAGAATCGTTGTAGAAGAATTCCTCGAAGGTCCCGAAGTTTCGGTACTTTCGTTCACCGACGGTAAGACCGTTGTTCCTATGATTTCTTCTATGGACCACAAGCGTATCGGCGATGGCGATACCGGATTGAATACAGGCGGTATGGGTACGATAGCACCTAACCCTTATTACACCGAATCTGTTGCGAACGAATGTATGGAAAAGATTTTCCTTCCCACAATCAATGCAATGAATTCCGAAGGAAGAACCTTCAAGGGTTGCTTGTATTTCGGACTTATGCTCACAAAAGACGGTCCTAAGGTTATCGAATATAACTGCCGTTTCGGTGACCCCGAAACACAGGTCGTTCTTCCTCTCTTGGAAAGCGATTTGTTGACGGTTATGCAGGCGGTAACAAATGAAACACTTTCCGAAACCGAAGTCAAGTTCAGCGATTCGAACGCTTGCTGTGTCATCATGGCTTCTAAGGGCTATCCCGAAAGCTACGAAAAGGGATATCCGATATCTATTCCCGAAGAAACGATAAGCAACGTTTATGTTGCAGGCGGTGCAATCAAAGATAGTGAACTTGTTACCTCGGGCGGTAGAGTTTTGGGCGTAACCGCAATCGCAAAAACGCTCCCCGAAGCAATCGAAGCTTCTTATAAACTCGCTGACACAATAAAATTCGAAAATTCCTATATGCGCCGTGATATCGGTGCTCGTGCATTGAAAGCACCGGAGGTGAAATAATGGTATATAGAGTATTTGTAGAAAAGAAAAAAGAGCTTGCTCTCGAAGCAAAAGCGCTCCTTTCCGACGTAAGAACCCTTCTCGGTATCGAAGCGCTCACCGACGTTCGTCTTTTCAACCGCTATGACGCGGAAAACATCTCGGAAGACCTTTTTGAATATTCAAAAAAGACCGTCTTTTCCGAACCTCAGCTTGACATCGTAACCGACGATATCGATTTTCTCGGCGATGCTGTTGTTTTTGCGGTTGAATATCTCCCCGGTCAGTTCGACCAACGTGCAGACTCCGCCGCACAGTGTATCCAGATAATTTCTCAGGGCGACCGTCCCGTAATCAAGACCGCAAGAGTCTATGCACTCTACGGAAACTTGACCGATTCCGACGTTGCGGCTATCAAGAAATATGTCATCAACCCTGTCGAATCTCGCGAAGCAGTTCTCGATAAACCCGAAACTCTTGCGACCGAATATGTAATACCCACAACCGTTCGTACCCTTGACGGCTTTATTAAGCTTGATAAAGCAGGACTCGAAGCATTCATCAAAGAATTCGGTCTTGCAATGGATATCGACGATATAATCTTCTGTCAGAAGTATTTTATCGAAGAACAGCGCGATCCTACAATCACCGAAATCAAGATGATCGATACATATTGGTCTGACCACTGCCGTCATACAACTTTCCAAACGGTAATCGATAACGTAACTTTCGAAGACAAACTTCTTAAGGAAGCGTATGATAAATATATCGAAACCCGTAAAGAACTCGGCAGAACAAAACCGATTTGCTTGATGGATATCGCTACACTTGCTGTAAGATACCTCAAGAAAAACGGTAAACTTGATAAACTTGACGAATCCGAAGAAATCAACGCTTGTACCGTAAAACTCGATATCGAGGTTGACGGTGTTACAGAACCTTGGCTTCTTCTCTTCAAGAACGAAACCCATAACCACCCGACAGAAATCGAACCCTTCGGCGGTGCGGCAACCTGTATCGGCGGTGCAATCCGTGACCCGCTTTCCGGTAGATCCTATGTTTACGGCGCAATGCGTGTTACCGGTGCTGCAGACCCCTTGAAGCCCGTTTCCGAAACCATAAAGGGCAAACTTCCTCAGCGTAAGATTGTTACAACTGCTGCCGCAGGTTATTCTTCCTACGGTAACCAGATCGGTCTTGCAACAGGTATCGTTGACGAACTTTATCACCCCGGTTATGCTGCAAAACGTATGGAAATCGGTGCGGTTATCGCTGCTGCTCCTGCAGAAAACGTTCGCCGTGAACGTCCCGAAGCAGGCGATGCGGTAATCCTTCTCGGCGGTGCAACAGGTAGAGACGGTTGCGGTGGTGCAACCGGTTCTTCCAAATCGCATACTTCCAAATCTCTCGAAACCTGCGGTGCAGAAGTTCAAAAGGGTAACGCTCCCGAAGAACGTAAACTTCAGCGTCTTTTCCGTAACGCAGAAGCAAGCCGTCTTATCAAACGTTGTAACGACTTCGGTGCAGGCGGTGTTTCTGTTGCAATCGGCGAACTTGCCGATGGCTTGTTGATCGACCTCAACGCAGTTCCCAAAAAGTACGAAGGCCTTGACGGTACCGAGCTTGCAATAAGCGAATCTCAGGAACGTATGGCTGTCGTTGTTGAAGCGAAAGATGTAAAACGCTTCCTCGAGCTTGCATATACCGAAAACTTGAGTGCTGTTCAGGTTGCAACCGTTCAGGCAGAACCTCGCTTGGTTATGACCTGGAACGGCAATAAGATTGTTGATATCAGCCGTGAATTCCTCAATTCAAACGGTGCTGACAAACATATCGAAATCGAAACCGTAAAAGGCAAAGTTGCAAAGAAAGAAATTTCGGGCGACTTTACCGAAAACTATAAAGCATTGGCTTCCGACCTTAACGTATGTTCGAAACGCGGTCTTTCCGAACGTTTCGACTCGACAATCGGTGCAGGAACCGTTCTTATGCCTTTTGGCGGTATTCATCAGCATACTCCCATTCAGGCAATGGTTCAAAAGATTTCCGTTGAAAAGAAACATACTGATAACTGCTCGTTTATGTCTTGGGGCTATAACCCCTTCATAACCGAACAAAGTCCCTTCCACGGTGCATATCTTGCCGTTGTTGAATCTGTCGCAAAATTGATTGCAACAGGTGCAGAATTCAAGGACGTATATCTCACGTTCCAGGAATACTTTGAACGTCTTGGCAAGGATGCAAAACGTTGGGGTAAACCCTTGAGCGCACTTCTCGGTGCATTCAGAGCGCAAATGGAACTCGGTATCGGCTCTATCGGCGGTAAAGACTCGATGAGCGGTTCGTTCGAAGACCTCGACGTTCCTCCCACTCTCGTTTCTTTTGCTGTAACTGCTGGTAAGACAAGTGACGTCGTTTCTCCCGAATTCAAGAAGGCGGGCAATAAAGTTATTATGCTTTCTCCCGAGTTCGGTGTTGATGGACTTCCCAAGCCCGATTCTCTTGTAAGTACATTCAATAAAGTCACTGAACTTTTGAGAAACGGCAAGGCGGTTTCTTGTTATACCCTTGGTCTTGGCGGTGTTGCAGAAGCAGTAATGAAGATGTGCTTCGGTAATATGCTCGGCTTCAAATATAACGAAGAACTCACACTTGACGAACTCTTCGGATATAACTACGGTTCGTTCATTCTCGAAGTGAATGAATGTGTATGTTGCGGTAAGCTCATCGGTGAAGTTACCGAAAATAAAGCGATCGTTAAGGGCGACGAAAAGCTTTGTCTCAACGAAATCCTCGGTGTATATGAAGATAAGCTCGAAAGTGTTTATTCTTGCAATATCGCTGACAGCGCAAATAACGTTCCCACCTTCAATTATGAAGCAACCGAACGTGTTGCACCGAAGATCAAATCCGCAAAACCCAAAGTTTTGATTCCTGCATTCCCCGGCACAAACTGTGAATTCGATTCTGCGAAAGCCGTTCGTGATGCGGGCGCAGAACCCGAAATCATCGTAATCAATAACCTTTCTGCTTCGGGTATCCGTGAAAGCGTTGAACGCTTCGCAAACGAATTGAAGACCGCACAGATGATCTTCATTCCCGGCGGTTTCTCCGGCGGTGACGAACCCGACGGAAGCGGTAAGTTTATAACAGCGTTCTTTCGCAACGCAGAAATCAAAGACGGCGTAACCGACCTTCTCGAAAACCGTGACGGCTTGATGTGCGGTATCTGTAACGGCTTCCAGGCGTTGATAAAACTCGGCTTGGTTCCTTACGGTAAGATCATTGATACCGACGAAAATTGCCCAACCCTTACCTTCAACACCATCGCACGTCACCAATCGAGAATTGTTCGTACACGTGTTGCTTCGAATAAATCTCCTTGGCTTGCTCTCACCAACGTCGGCGATGTTTATAACGTTCCGATATCTCACGGTGAAGGCAGATTCTTGGCAAGCGAAGAACTTGTTAAGCAACTCGCTGCAAACGGTCAGATCGCAACACAGTATGTAGACCTTGAAGGTAATGCAACCGGCGATATCCATTTCAACCCGAACGGTTCTATGTGCGCTATCGAAGGTATCACTTCTCCCGACGGCCGAGTATTCGGTAAAATGGGTCACAGTGAACGTATCGGTGCAGGTCTTTATAAGAACGTTCCCGGTGAATATGACATCAAGATGTTTGAGGCAGCGGTACGTTATTTCAAATAATCAGGAGAGTTTGTTATGCAATATAAAACCGATATTGAAATCGCTCAAAGTTGCAAAATGAAGCCGATCCAAGAGATTGCCGATATTGCACACGTTGACGAAAAGTATATTGAACAATACGGAAGATATAAAGCAAAGATAGATCTTTCACTCCTCAAAGAAACAAATAAAGAAAACGGAAAATTAATTCTCGTAACCGCAATAACACCCACTCCTGCAGGTGAGGGTAAAACGACAACAACAATAGGCCTTGCCGATGGTTTGAAACGCATCGGCAAGGACGTTACTGTTGCCCTTCGTGAACCGTCGCTCGGTCCTGTGTTCGGTGTCAAAGGCGGTGCTGCAGGCGGCGGATATGCACAGGTTGTGCCTATGGAGGATATCAATCTTCACTTCACGGGTGACTTCCACGCAATCGGTGCTGCAAACAACCTTCTTGCCGCAATGCTCGATAACCATATCAAACAGGGTAACGAGCTTAATATCGACCCTCGCCGTATAACATGGAAGCGCTGTGTCGATATGAACGACCGTCAGTTGCGATATGTTGTTGACGGTATGGGCGGAGTTGCAAACGGCGTTCCTCGTGAAGATGGATTCGATATTACCGTTGCATCCGAGATTATGGCGATATTCTGCCTTGCGGATTCTATTACCGACCTCAAGAAGCGCCTTTCGAACATTATCGTCGGCTATACCTATGACGATAAACCCGTAACCTGCGGTCAATTAAGAGCCGAGGGTGCAATGACTGCACTTTTGAAGGATGCTTTGAAGCCGAACCTTGTACAGACCCTTGAAGGTACTCCAGCGTTCGTTCATGGTGGACCTTTCGCGAATATAGCTCATGGCTGTAACTCGGTTATTGCAACGAAAATGGCGCTCAAAATGGGCGATTATACCGTAACCGAAGCGGGCTTCGGCGCGGATTTGGGTGCAGAAAAGTTTCTCGATATAAAATGCCGTATGGCGGGCTTGACACCCGATGCTGTCGTTATGGTTGCGACCGTTCGTGCTCTCAAAATGCACGGCGGACTTGCAAAGAACGAACTTGCGACCGAAGATATCGACGCTCTCGAACGCGGTATACCCAATTTGTTACGTCACGTTTCAAATATCAAGAACGTTTATAAACTTCCTTGTGTCGTAGCTGTAAACCGATTCCCGACAGATACCGATAACGAAATCAAGTTCATTATCGATAAATGTCAAGAACTAGGCGTAAATACCGTTTTGTCGACCGTCTGGGCAGACGGCGGTAAGGGTGGGGAAGCACTTGCGCACGAAGTCGTAAGACTTTGTGAGGAAGAAAAGGGCTATTTCACCTTCTCCTATGAAGACGATTGCACTATCGAACAGAAGATAGAATCCGTCGTCAAAAAGGTTTATGGCGGTAACGGAATAATCGTAACTCCTTCTGCGAAAAAACAGATTGAACGCTTGGAATCCCTCGGATTCGGAAAGTGTCCCGTCTGTATCGCAAAAACACAATATAGCTTCTCTGACGACCCGACGAAGCTCGGCGCGCCCGAGAATTTCGAGGTTACCGTTAAGAACGTAAAGGTTTCTGCGGGTGCCGGTTTTATAGTAGTCCTCACGGGCGATATAATGACAATGCCCGGACTTCCGAAGGTTCCCGCCGCAGAACGTATCGACGTTGATGAAAACGGAGTTATAAGCGGTCTCTTCTAAATCGAATAAATCCAACAAAAAGCTGTCGCGTAAGATAAAACGCGACGGCTTTTTTCTTTTTGCTGTCCTTGTTTTTCGGTTGAAAAGGGGAGTAAAAGAACTTAATTTATAAAACAACCGCGAAAATCGAAAAAACCTTCTCTATATCGCCAAAATCGAATTGATATAATTCCCCAAACCTCTTGATTTTCCAATATAAGAGGGCAACAACGGCAAACTCCGAACGTATGTTTGCTGACATAATCACAAAATTTTCAACCCATAACCCTATAAATCGACGTACCGAAAGGTCGAAAAACCTTGCAAAATAAGGAAAAATGGCATAGTCAATATGACGAAACAGGTTTTGAAAATATTTCAAATAGTTTTTTCCTACTATTGCAATTTTTGGGGCTTTAGAGTATAATTAGACCATATTAGAGGCGCAAAGTGGAGCGCAAAGGAGTAAAATCCCATAAAATCCACCCAAATTACTTCAAGAAAGGGGAAATAACCGATGTTCTATGGCGAATACAGACACAATATAGACTCCAAGGGACGTCTGTTTATCCCTGCGAAGCTTCGTGATAAGCTCGGCGAAGAATTCATATTCTCTCGCGGTCTTGATAAATGTATTTGTGTATACCCGATGGAAGAATGGGAACGCTTCACAGCTAAGATCGAGGAACTTCCCGTCGCGAAAGAACGTCATATCCGCCGTTATTTCTATTCCGGTGCATATGAAGGTTCGGTCGATTCTCAGGGCAGAGTAACCGTCTCCCAAGTCTATCGCGAATTGGCGGGCTTGGAAAAAGAAGTAGTTATCGTCGGCAACCGTTCTCATCTTGAACTCTGGTCTGCTTCCGAATGGGAAAAGGAACAGGCACTTATCGATAACGAAGAAGTTACGAACGAACTTATTGAATTGGGCTTCTAATTATGGAATTCAATCATATTTCGGTACTCCTAAACGAAACGGTCGATGCACTCAACGTCAAACCCGACGGCATCTATGTTGACTGTACACTCGGCGGTGCAGGACACACGTCTTTGATACTTTCAAAACTCGGTCCGAACGGCAGAGTGATAGGAATAGACCGTGATGACGATGCATTACAGAATGCAAAAGAAAAAATAAACGATAACCGCTTGATAACGGTAAAAGATAACTTCGAAAATATAGCCGATGCTGTTAAATACGCGGGATATGAAACCGTCGACGGTATTTTGATGGACTTAGGTGTTTCTTCCCATCAGCTCGACGTTGCCGAACGTGGTTTTTCCTATATGAAAGACGCACCTCTCGATATGAGAATGGACAGAACCGCGTCGCTTACGGCATACGAAGTTGTGAATACATATAGCGAACGAGAACTTTCGAGAATACTCAAGGACTACGGCGAAGAACGATTTGCTTCAAAGATTGCAAATCGAATCTGCACAAAAAGACAAGAAACTCCGATAAACACAACCCTTGAACTTGCAGAGATAATAACCTCTGCCATACCCCAAAAATTCCGATTCGACGGCGGTAATCCGGCGAAAAGAAGCTTTCAGGCAATAAGAATCGAGGTCAATGCAGAACTCGAGGCAATCCCGAAAGCAATCGAAGCAGGGAATGAGCTTTTGAACGTTGGCGGAAGAATGTCGATAATAACCTTCCATTCTCTCGAAGACAGATTGGTTAAAAACGCATTCCAAAAACTCGAAAGACCTTGCACTTGTCCGACCGATTTTCCCGTTTGTGTTTGCGGAAAGAAACCTTCTGTTAAGATAATAACGAAAAAACCGATTCTTCCGACCGAAGAAGAATTAGAGATGAACAGCAGATCGCACAGTGCGAAACTTCGTGTGTGCGAAAAGATATAAAAAGAAAGGCGAAAAAATGATGAACGAAATGCGAAACGTAACGAATTCTGCAGTAACAGTAAAGAAAACCTCGCAATCTGTCGCGAAAAAGAGAAGACCTTCTTCAAAGCAGGTCTCGAACCTTCATGCAGTCCGTGCGCCCAAAGTCATCAACGTAAAGAAAAAAGATAAAGCGCCTTTCCCTTGGTCTGTCGTTGCTTCGGCTGTGATCCTCACTGCACTCTTCCTCTTTATGATGATGAACTACGCAGAGGTTGATAAATACCGCAGCGAAATCACCGGACTCAACAACAAACTCGCAACCTTGGAAAAGACTCAAGACGACCTTGAAGTAACTCTTTCCAACAAATATGACCTCGGCGACATCGAACGTTATGCTACCGAATCCTTGGGTATGACCAAGAATATCCCCGAAAGCAACGTTCATATAATAACCACCGAACAGAAAGATAAGACCGAAATGCATAAATACGATGACGGCGAAGAAGGCGGCTTCGGTTTCTTGCTCACAGGGCTTGGTGAGGTTATAAGAGATTTTATCGACTGATAAAATAAAAAAAGCATTAAAATTATGCTACCGTATATATTTATATAACGGGTAAAGAGGGTGAATTTCTCTTTACCCATTTCAACTATAGCCGAAAAGAATTGAACTAAAATCGCCCAAAATGGCTATTTTCGGCTAAAACATCACTTCATCGCTTGATATACACTCGTATATCATCGCTCTTCAGCTTCGTTTTTTCTCGAAAATCTTCCCTTTTGGGTTGCGAAGCAAGTTTGAAATAGGAATTTTTTATTAGAACGAGAAAAACGAGCGAAGGAATACATCGCTATTCCGAGCGAATTTTGTGAAGTTATAATAAAAAATAACAATTCAAACCGAATTTAGTTCAACTCTTTTCGGCTATAAAAAAGGAGATTTGTTTATGGCGAGCGCGAATAGAAAATTTACCCCTTCTGGCAGCGGACGTATGACTGTTGCAAGAACCAGGGGAGCACTTGCTATCGTTTTGGTGCTTCTGACATTGCTTTGTGTTCGCTTTGCGTATCTTCAGTTGTTCGACCCGAACGATTATCGTATGCAAGCACTCGATCAATATACAAGCTCGGTTGCGATTCCTGCAAAACGTGGAGCGATATACGCAAATGACGCAACAACAGAACTTGCGGTAAGTGCAACGGTTTATAACTGTTTCATTTCGCCGTTCGATATTGAAGATGATGAACAACTCAACAAGATTGCCGATGGCCTTTCAAAGATACTTTCGGTTGATCGTAATATAATAATCGAAAAAGGCAACAAAAAGAAAACAAAATACCAGATAATTAAAAAATTCCTTTCTGAAGCCGAAGAACAGGCGGTTCGCGCGTTCGTTTCGGAAAATGAGTATATAGGGATAATCAATCTCGAAGAAACAACAAAGCGTTATTATCGTTACGGAAGCTTTGCGGCACACCTTCTCGGATTTACAGGCTCCGATAACCAAGGTCTTTCGGGTTTGGAAGCCACCTATGACGAATACCTCGCGGGTGTTGATGGTAAATCCGTCAAAGCGGCGGACGCATATGGTAACGAACTCGACTCCGGTGTCGGCTCAACCTATATTCCTGCAACCGACGGTATGAGCATAGTTACAACGCTTGACTGGACGATACAAAATACCGTCGAAAAATATATCCGTCAGGCATACGAAGAACACCAACCTAACGGCAGAGTTCAATGCCTTGTAATGGACGTCAATAACGGCGAATTACTTGCAAGTGCAATCTATCCGTCGTACGACCTTAATAACTACAATAACCTTTCCGAGTATTATCAGGCGAAATACGACACGTTCATCGGCACAGACGACGAACGTTCTGCATACAGAACCGAGCTTCTCTATGAAATGTGGAATAATACGAACGCATCTCAAACATATGAACCAGGTTCGACATTCAAGATTATCACAAGCGCAATTGCACTTGAAGAAAACGCTGTAAGCTATGAAACATCAACGTTCAAATGCGTTGGCGTTTATACAGTAGCCGGAACAAAGATCCATTGCCATAAAGTTTCAGGACATGGAAATCAAAGATTCAGCGAGGCTCTCGCAAACTCTTGTAACCCTGCGTTTATACAGATTGGTACAGCAATCGGCACGAAGACTTTTAAAAAGTATTTTGACGAATTTGGCTACACACAAATTACCGGCAGCGACATTGTTGGTGAAGCGTCTTCGATCTATTACGGAACGACAGGCTCGCAATTCCAAGCTCTCGAATTGGCGGTATATTCCTTCGGTCAGACATTTAAGGTAACACCGATCCAGCATATACGTGCCGTTTCAACAGTCGCAAACGGTGGCTATCTGGTAGTGCCTCACGCAGTAAAATCTTTGGTTGACAAAGACGGAAACGTAGTAAAAACTTTTGAATATGAAAACTCAAGGCAGGTAATATCGAATGAAACCTGTAATAAGATTATCACTTCGCTCACAAATTCAACAAAAAACGCCAGCGTTTCGGGCTATAATATCGTCTCAAAAACAGGAACATCAGAAAAACGAGACACAGTCAGAGAAGACGACTATATCAGCTCGTGCGTGTCTTTCGCTCCTGCCGAAGACCCTCAAATCGCAGTGCTTGTCCTCGTCGACGATCCGACTGCAGGCCAGCATTTCGGTTCGGCTGTAGCAGCCCCGATAGTTGCGAATATTCTTGGTGAAACGTTGCCTCATCTCGGCATAACACCCAATAAGGACGAAGAAACAACAATCGCGATTTCCGAATATCGTGAAATGAGCGTCGAAAAGGCGAAAAAGAAGATTGAAGAACTTGGTCTTAAGTGTATCGTTCGCGGCAACGGCAAAACAGTTACCGAACAACTTCCTTCTTCGGGAACCGTAATTTCTAAAGACGGTGTGGTTATCCTCTATACTGATGGTGCAACACCCGAAGTTAATGTAAAAGTTCCCAACGTTCTCAACTATTCGCCTACAAATGCAATCAAGACGATCCTTAACAGTAACCTTAACGTTTCGATTAATGGTATCTTCAATAACGATTATTCAAACTGCAAAGTAATCTCGCAATCGATTTCTGCAGGTGAAACCGTTCTTCCCGGTACCGTAATAGAACTTGAATTCTTGTATGAGGAAGCAATAGAATAATGGAAATGAATCTTGCATATATTGCCTCTGCGGTCGGCGGACAGCTTTCAAAAACCGCCGATCCCGAGCGCATCGTAAACGGCTTTTTCTCGGATAGCAGAACCCCCTCCGAAGATAAACTCTTCTTGGCGCTTCTCGGCGAACGTGTCGATGGTAATGCGTTTGTGCCCGAACTCGTAAAAAACGGTTGTTGCGCTATACTTGATAATGCCGAATATATGCCTGAATACGGAAGCTGTATTCTCGTTGAAAACGTAAGAGAAGCACTGCAAAATCTCGCTCGTTTTTATAGAGAAAACGCTTTGAAAGAAATCCCTGTTGTCGGTATAACCGGCTCGGTAGGGAAGACCACAACAAAAGATATGGTTGCACTTGCGCTTTCGTCTTGTATGAACGTTCATAAGACTATGGGCAATTCAAACAGCCAAATCGGACTTCCTCAAACCGTCTTGGCAACAGATACAAATGTCGATTGTGCAATATATGAGCTTGGAATGAGTATGAAAGGCGAAATGGAAAGAATAAGCCGTTGCGCCATTCCCGATATCTCAATAATAACGAATATCGGATATTCCCATCTCGAAAATCTCGGTTCTCGAGAAGCAATTCGTGATGAAAAACTAAAAATCGCACAATTCTCGAAAGAAAACTCGATTTTGCTTTTGAATGGTGACGAACCCCTTCTTCGAGGTATTGAAAAATACAATAAAAAGGTATATTATATATCTGTGGATGGTGCAGAGAATAACGATTGCTTTGCAATCGATATTGATGAAACCGAAGACGGAATAAAGTTCAAAGCTGTTGTTTTCGATAAAGAATATATGGTCAAAATCCCTGTTAAAGGCAAACATTTTATTATGAATTCGCTTTTTGCGCTTGCGACAGCACATCTTCTTGGCTGTGACGTCGAAAAATGTGCGTTGTCTTTATCAAATTACGAAAGCGACGGCAAACGTCAATTCGTTTATGAAAAAGACGGACATACAGTAATTTCCGATTGCTATAACGCAGCCCCCGATTCGATGAAAGCGTCTCTTTCGGTTCTCGGAAGTTATAAGAAGGGAAGACGTATCGCCGTTCTCGGTGATATGCTTGAACTCGGAAAAGATACCGTACTTCTTCATAGAGAAGTCGGAGAAACGGTCAGGGAATCCACTGACGTTCTCATAACCTACGGAACACTTGCCGAAAACATCGCAATATCCGCGAATTTACCCGAAACCTATATTTTCAAACCCGAAGAAAAACAGAAATTGAAAGAATTTTTGGAAACCTTCATAAAAAAAGACGATACCGTGCTCTATAAAGCAAGTAACGGCATGAAACTTTCCGAAGTAATTGTATAACAAAGGAGAAAACGATGAATCTATATACCGTTTGTGCTATCGTAGCAGCCGTCGGATTTGTCCTCGGTGCGATACTTTATAAAATATTTATACCGCTTCTCCGTAAGGTTAAATTAGGTCAAAAGATACTCGAAATCGGACCTTCTTGGCATAAATCAAAAGAAGGAACACCCAACCTCGGTGGTGTTATTTTCATAATCGCTTGTCTTGTTTCGTTTGGCGTAGGTTTACTTTTCTTTGAAAATCTCGGCATTGTTATTCAAATAGCATTGGTCTTCGGACTTGCACTCTCTCAAGGTTTGATCGGCTTTGTCGATGACTATGTAAAACTCTTCAAAAAGCGTAATAAGGGCTTGAGCGCATCTCAAAAGATGGTGCTTCAATTTATAACCGCCGCAGGTTATCTTGCCCTCCGTGCATATCACGGTGCGGATACTGTTATAGAATTCCCTTGGGGTGCAAGTATCGACCTCGGTGTATTCTATTACGTAATAATGCTTTTGGTTATAGTTTATATAATCAACTGTGCAAACCTAACTGACGGAATCGACGGCTTGGCAGGAAGTATTGCTCTGATAATAACCGTAATGTTCTTCTTGTTCGGTATTAATAACGAATTCCTAGAATTCTCATTGCCGTCTTCCGCACTCTTTGGCGCGTTACTATCCTTCCTTGTGTTCAATTTCTATCCCGCAAAGATATTTATGGGAGATACAGGTTCTCTCTTCTTGGGCGGTTTTATCGTCGGCTTGACTATGATGACGGGATATGAATTCCTTCTTCTTCTCGTCGGCATAATATGGATAATCGAGGGCTTGTCGGTTGTTCTTCAGGTTGCTTCCTTCAAACTCACAGGAAAAAGAATCTTCAAAATGAGCCCGATTCACCACCATTTCGAAAAATGCGACTGGTCGGAAATAAAAATCGTTGCGGTTTTCTCGTTAATAACAGTAATCTTTTCAACTCTTGCGTATTATCTATTAATAATATAAAATAAGGACAGAGTGATTCATGGCTTCCAACAACGGTATTCAAAAAGCAAAAAGCTCTGCCGTAGCTCCGAAGAAAAGGAGCGTAAGCGGTAATCAAAACCGAATATATAGAATGATCGGCGAAGTCGACAGACCGCTTCTTATCGTTGTTATTGCACTTGTTTGTATCGGTTCTGTTATGATATTCTCTGCTTCCTATGCGGTAAGTGATTCGCGTTTCGGCGACTCATATTACTTTGCACGAAGCCAGATTCGTTGGGTTATAATTGGTATCACAGCGATGATATTTTTGTCTCGAATAGACTATGCTTATTACAAACAGTTGGCATATCTAATATATGCTGTCGTTTTAGCGTTGAATTTCACCGTTCCGATTTTTGGTGTCAACCATAAAGGCGCAACACGTTGGTTCAACATTATGGGTATGGAATTCCAGCCATCTGAATTGTTGAAGTTTGCTCTCGTTTTGGTGATTGCAACGTATATTAGCGAACATCCAAACCAAATGCGAGATTGGAAAAAAGGCGTTATTCCCATAATGCTTCTCACGGCTCCGGCTTGTCTTGCGACGTTCACCCAAAACCATATGTCCGCGACCATCATTCTCTTTCTCTTAGGTATGATGATGCTTTGGCTTTCGGGTACTAAATCCTTTTATTTCGGTGCGTTATTCGGAGTTGTTGCTGTTGTAGCAGTATTCGCATTCACAATCGGACGCCCCCTTCTTGAAAAATTCGTTCCTCAGGTATTTACACGTTTAACAATTTGGGAAGACCCATTTGCATATATGTCGTATGAAACAGGCGGTGCCGGTTGGCAGCCTGCACAATCGCTTTACGCGATAAGTTCCGGTGGATTCTGGGGATTGGGTCTTGGTCAGAGCAACCAAAAACATGGATATCTTCCCGAACCTCAAAATGACTATATATTCGCAATTTTAAGCGAAGAACTTGGCTTTTTTGGTGTTTTATGTGTAATTGTACTTTTTGCTGTACTTGCATATAGAGGTTACCATATCTCAAAAAACTCCCCGAATCGCTTCTGTTCGCTTCTTTCAATGGGTATTATAGCACAGGTTATAATTCAGGTTATGCTGAATTTGGCGGTTGTAACGAACACTTTCCCGAGTACAGGTATAAGTCTTCCGTTCTTCAGCTATGGCGGTACGTCACTTTTGATATTACTTGCCGAAATGGGCATTGTTCTCTCGATTTCTCGTTATTCATTCGTAGAACGTGGTTAATATATAGAAATAGGTGTTTTTATGAAAATAATCTTTAGCGGTGGCGGAACAAGTGGTCATGTAAACCCTGCAGTAAATATTGCAGAAACAATAAAAAAACGTGTTCCCGAAACCGAAATTATGTTCATCGGTACGCAGCACGGAATCGAAAGCACGTTGATTCCGAAACTCGGATATCCGATAGAGTTCGTTGAAGTATCGGGTTTCTCACGTCGCTTGACTTTGAAAAATATAAAAGCTGCTTGGCATGCGTTTACGTCTGTCGGCGAAGCAAAGAAGATAATAAAGAAATTTTCTCCTGATATCGTAATCGGAACAGGCGGATATGCATCGTGGCCAACAGTAAAAGCTGCGGCGAAGTTGGGTATTCCTACACTGATTCACGAACAGAACGCATTCCCCGGTGTAACAACAAAAATCCTTTCGAAATATGCCGATAAGGTTTGTATTTCGTTTGCAGGAAGCGAAAAGTTTTTTGATGAGGAAGTACGAGAAAAACTTGTCTTGACGGGTAACCCTGTTGTCGTTGATAATTTGACCCGTGAAGAAGCAAGAAAAGAACTCAATCTTTCTGACGACGAACCTTATATTCTTTCCTATGGCGGAAGTATGGGTGCTGATAAGGTTAATGAACTTTCCTTCTATCTCATGGAAAACCTCTCGAAACCTCAAAATATTCGCCACGCACATGCAATCGGCAGAGTAGGATTCGGAAAGTTCTCGGCAATCGCTAAAGAAAAAGGCTTGGATAATTGCTCTAATATATCTATAACGGAGTATATTTATAATATGCCGATACATCAAGCTGCTGCCGACGTTATAATATGTCGCGCAGGTGCAATGACGTTGTCCGAACTTGCAATAAAGGGCAGGGCAACGGTGTTTATACCAAGCCCGAACGTAACCGCTGACCACCAATATAAAAACGCAAAACTTCTTGCGGATGCAGGTGCAGCGGTTGTGCTTCGCGAATCCGAAGTGAGCGGGAAGCTTTTGACGGATACTGTTTCTGACTTGATATCCAACCCTAATAAACGTAAACGTATGGAAGAAAGCGTAAAGAAATTTGCAATGCCCGATTCGGTAGATCGCATTGCAGATGAAGTTATGAAATTGCTTGGATAAAGAATTGGTTCACGAAGGGAAGTGACAACACTTGGAACAGCAAAAATTCGTCCGAAAAAACACGGCGATATATGATAACCAGCTTCGTCAAGAACGGAAACGAGCACGCAGAAAAGCGTTCTATGTGTTTTTGCTTTCGTTTGTTTCGATTGTGTTTCTTGCAGTTTGTGTTGCGGTGTTCTTGAACGTCGAGGAGTTTAAGGTTAACGGAAGCGAACGTTATACCGCAGAGCAAGTCATTGAATTGGTTCCGATAGAAAAAGGCGATAATATTTTCTCTTTCAAAGCTTCTGAAATCGAAGAGAATATAAAGCAAAATCTTCCGTATGTAAATTCTGTTGAAATCAAAAGGGATCTCCCGACAACCATAGAAATCAATATCAAAGAAGAAACACCGTTTTATGCAGCCGATATAGCTGGTTCAAGATATATAATCTCGCCACAGCTAAAAGTTCTGGAAAAGACCGACAATAAAGAAGCGTATTCGGATATCACACAATTGAGTTTGAATAATGTTCGTCGCTGTCTTGTCGGAAGTCAAGTTGAGTTTGTCGATTCAAGAACACTCGATGCGGTTCTAACGCTGTATGATAGCTTCGAAACGAATTATATAAAAGATAAGATTCGAAGTGTTGATATTAGGTCGAGATTCGATATATATATCAACTATGATAACCGTTTTGAAGTGTATCTTGGCGATATCGAAAACCTTGATATCAAGATTCAATTCCTCGTCGGTATAATCGGAGAACTTGATGAAAACGCAAAGGGAACAATAGACGTTTCGAACCATCAAGAAGCTTCAGTGGCTCTAACCTAACAAAAAACGCAAAAATATGCGAAAAATCTCGCATAATTCAAAGAAAAACGAAAAAAACTCTTGCAATTCGTAAAAAAAAATATTATAGTATATAATGAATGAAAATAAGATAAGTTATTTGGAGGTAAAATATGCACAACATCGTTGAAGATCCTAACAAAGTAATTATTAAAGTTATCGGTGTCGGTGGTGGCGGCGGTAACGCAGTAAACCGTATGATCTCCTCTATCGATGCTGCAGACGTTGAATTCATTGCAGTTAATACCGATACCCAGAACCTTTTGAGCTCCAGCGCTCCTTCCAAGATCGCAATCGGCGACCGTATCACCAAAGGTCATGGCGCAGGCGCAAACCCTGAACTCGGCGAAAAGGCTGCAGACGAATCCATCGAAGAAATCACCGAAGCAATCAAGGGTGCTGATATGGTATTCATCACCGCTGGTATGGGTGGTGGTACCGGTACCGGTGCGGCTCCCGTAATCGCTAAGATTGCAAAATCTCTCGATATCCTCACTGTTGCAGTTGTAACCAAGCCCTTCCTTTTCGAAGGTAAGCGCCGTATGACTCAAGCTGAAGGCGGTATCGAAAAACTCGCTTCTATCGTTGACTCTCTCATCGTTATCCCCAACGAAAGACTCAAACTTCTCACTGATAAGAAGATCACCTTCCTCAACGCATTCCAGGAAGCGGATGACGTTCTCCGTAAGGGTGTTCAGTCCATTTGCGAACTCATCACTGTTGAAGGTGTTATTAACCTCGACTTCGCTGACGTTTCTGCTGTTATGGCAAACGCAGGCCTCGCTCATATGGGTGTTGGTAGTGCAAAGGGCAAGGATAAGGCAGAACAGGCTGCAAAGATGGCAATGTCCAGCCCTCTTCTCGAAACCAATATCAGCGGTGCAAAGGGTATCGTAGTTCAGATCACTTCTTCTCCCGATATCGGCCTCGATGAAATCGATGCTGCTGTTGCTATGATCACCAACGAAGCACAGCCTGATGCAACCATCATCTTCGGTGCTGCATTCGACAACACTCTTGAAGATGAAATGCGTATCACTCTTATCGCAACCGGTTTCGATTCCGATAAGAAGGGTGCTGACGTACGTCGTCAGATAGCTCAAGCAGAAGCTGCTCAGAAGGTATCTGTTTCTGAAGAAGCTCCCAAGGAACCTTCCGATATCGACGATATCCTCAGCATGCTCAACAAGAGATAAAAAGCATTATAAAAAGTGCCAAGATTCAAAATCTTGGCACTTTTGTTATTGGGGTAAATTTTTATTAACTTGAAAAAACTAGAACTTCGTCTGATATTCGAAATTGCCTGCGGTTTCGTATTCATCAAGAAGCGAAGCATCAAAATCAACGTCGCCCTTGACGAGTGTCGCTTCAACAAGACTTGCGTTTCCGATTTGGAACGCAGAAAGCTTCGAATGACCGCCTACAAGATAATGAGCGCCGTCCTTGAGCACAATAGATAGCTCGTCGCCGTCGTCGGTACCAAAAGGTTTTGTCGGATAAATAACATAAGGCGAAAGGAGTACCTTTGTACGGCTGTATTTGCCTTCAGAATATTCGTTTGCCTCTCTTATAATAGTTTCGGCGATCTGTTCGGGAGTAGCGGATGTGGAGTCGATAATAAGGTCATAGTTGTTGTAGTTGAAGTTATCAACGCCATATATACTCTTGTAACGCTTGTTTTCTTCTTTACTGCGTGTGATAAGAAGCTCTTTTGCTTCTTCGATAGAAGAATATTTCTCGACGTCACCTCTATCCGCCGCAACAACTCTTTTTGCCGCAACAGTAGGGTCAACGTACATATAAATTTTGAAAGTGTTTTCTGCGAAATGCCAAGCCATTCTCGAGTCGAAAATAAGCTTTTCGCCTTTGCGTTCAAGTGAGATTTTTGTGACAGTGTCGTCGATAATATGGTCGAGCTCCGGATCACTCGCCATTCGAACATTCAATTCAAGCGTGGTGATGCCCATTTCTTCGGCAATTTTACGCTGAACAGTGCCGGTACTGTATATTTCATAACCGTATTGTTCCTTCAAAATAGCGCAAACGGTAGATTTTCCGCTTCCAAGTTTACCCGAAAAAGCAATTTGCATTTTAATCACCTCATAAATGAAAATATTACTGCCGCCCGAAACATCAAGCGGCAGATATTGTTATAATTTTTTGCTCATCATAGCGTGTGGGCAACCTTCTTCGACGTCGGTTTCACCCGTGAGGGTGTATCCGATTTTTTCATAGAAGGGAACTGCCTGCATTTGTGCATGAATCAAAGCGATGCTTCCGCCACGTTCTTTGATGACGTTTTCGGCGGAATAAACGATTTTTGCGCCAAGACCACTCTTACGATGTGATTTTAAAACCGCAATACGACCGATCATATAGTCGGTATCACTGTTTTTGATTATCCTACTCGTCGCGACGGCTTTATCATCGATAAATCCAACCAAATGTATTGCCGTAAAGTCAGCACTGTCGAATTCTTCCGTAAAACCTTGTTCATCAACGAAAACTTCAATCCGAATCGCTTTTGCTTCTTCGGGAAGTTTGTCGTAAACCTTGACAGTCATCGAAATTATTCGTAAATGGGATGAGCGTTGCAAAGCTTGTCGACTTCAGCAATGATGTAATCCTTGCTGTTTTCGAAGTCGGTAGCAGTGAGCTTAATAAGCTTTGCGATGGTCTTCATATCTTCTTCCTTGAAACCTCTGGAAGTAACCGCAGGAGTACCAACACGGATACCGCTGGTGATGGTGGGCTTCTGAGGATCGTCGGGAATAGCGTTCTTATTTGCGGTAATGTGAACTTCGTCGAGGTTGTGTTCGAGTTCTTTACCGGTAACACCCATGCTGCGAAGGTCGATGAGGATAAGGTGGTTGTCGGTACCGCCGGAAACGAGGTCGAAACCTTCTTCCTTCAAAGCAACTTCAAGTGCCTTTGCGTTGCGAACAACTTGTGCCTGATATTCCTTGAATTCATCGGTAAGAGCTTCGCCGAAAGCAACAGCTTTTGCAGCGATTATATGTTCAAGAGGACCACCCTGAGTACCGGGGAATATTGCCTTGTCGATCTGCTTTGCATACTGTTCTTTACAAAGGATAAGACCGCCTCTGGGACCACGGAGAGTCTTGTGAGTGGTGGTAGTAACAACGTCTGCATAAGGAACAGGGCTGGGATGGTGACCTGCAGCAACAAGACCTGCAATGTGAGCCATATCAACCATAAGGATTGCGCCGACCTTGTCAGCGATTTCGCGGCAACGCTTGAAGTCGATAACTCTTGCGTATGCACTAGCACCAACAACGATCATCTTGGGCTGACATTCAACAGCGATAGCTTCCATTTTGTCGTAGTCGATCATCTGGGTTTCGGAGTCAACACCATAGGGAACAACATTGAAGTATTTGCCCGAAATATTAACGGGAGAACCGTGAGAAAGGTGTCCGCCGTGAGCGAGGTTCATACCCATAACGGTATCGCCGGGCTGAAGGAAAGCAGAGAATACAGCAAGGTTAGCACTTGCACCGCAATGGGGCTGAACGTTAGCGTGTTCTGCGCCGAAGAGCTTCTTTGCTCTTTCGATAGCGATAGTTTCAACCTTGTCAAC
>JAZOSQ010000044.1:0-41837 GCA_045657245.1 Eubacteriales bacterium
ACGTCAAGTCCTTCTTTGGAAAGTGCAATAGAGGAAGAAACAGCGATGGATATTCCCTTATATGCAGGGCCGTAAAGTACGGTACGTTTATTACCGACCTTTTCAAAATATGCCTTTGCATAGAATTCGCCGAGCTTTGCGATCTGGTCGCCCGTTTTTATATCGCCCGCGTTGATAAAATAGGGGATTTTTCTGCCGCTTTTTGCAGTGAAATCACCGAATTTGAGAACGCCTGCGTTCTGCAAAAATTGTATAAATTCTCTTTTATATGCCTGCATTTTAATTCTCCTTAATCAACAAATTCAGCAACACAACGTTCGTAAGCCGCAACGGGATCAACCGCTGCGGTAATCGGTCTTCCGACAACGATATAGTCAGAGCCGATACGCTTCGCTTCAGCAGGAGTCATAACACGCTTCTGGTCGCCGATATCACCGTCGGCAAAGCGAACACCGGGGGTTACTGTGAGGAATTCCTTACCACAGGTATCGTGAACCTTACCTGCTTCGAGAGGAGAGCAAACGACACCGTCGAGTCCCGAATTCTTTGCGGTTTCAGCATAGTGCATTACAACCTTATCGATCGGTTCTTTTATGAGAAGGTCGTTTTCCATAATTTCCTGATCGGTGGAAGTCAACTGTGTGACTGCGATAAGGATAGGACGCGTTCCGTCGGGACGTGTCAAGCCCTCGAGCGCGCCCTGCATCATACGGGAAGTACCTGCGGCATGAAGGTTTGTCATATCAACGTCAAGGCGAGAAAGAACCGCCATTGATTTTTTTACGGTATTGGGAATATCGTGAAGTTTCAAATCGAGGAAGATTTTGTGTCCTCTTGCCTTGATTTCACGAACTATGGAAGGTCCTTCAGCATAGAAAAGTTCCATACCGATCTTCACAAAAGGTTTTTTGCCAGTGAATTTATCGAGAAACGCAAAGGTTTGTTCTGCACTCGAAAAGTCACAAGCAATGATTACGTCCTTGCCCATTATTCAGTCACTCCTATTATATCTTTTAGATTTTCGATTCTGTATTTATCCATAACCTCGGGGAGATCCTCGATAATCTTCTTACACGCGCAAGGATCAACCAAATTTGCGGCACCTACTTCAACGGCAGTTGCACCCGCCATCATCATTTCAACAACGTCCTCGGCAGAGCTTACACCGCCCATACCGATTACGGGAATCTTTACCGCGCGTGAAACCTGATAAACCATACGAAGCGCGACAGGGAAAATTGCCTTGCCCGAAAAACCGCCCATTTTGTTTGCAATCACAGGTTTTTTGGTGCGAAGATCGATGCGCATACCGAGCATTGTGTTTATCAAGCTTATTCCGTCCGCACCCGCTTCTTCACAAGCTTTTGCGATCGCGACGATATCGGTTACATTGGGAGAAAGTTTGATTATCACGGGTTTTGTTGTTACAGCTTTTACGGCACGGGTCACTTCGGCAGCTGCTTCGGGTGAAGTACCGAAGCTCATACCTCCGCCGTGAACGTTGGGACAGCTTACGTTAACTTCAAGCCAACCGACTTGGTCGCATTTATCGAGTTTTTCGCAGGTATATGCATAGTCCTCGACAGAAAATCCGCTTACGTTCGCCATAACCTTTTTATTAAAACATTTCGAAAGCTTCGGAAGTTCTTCGGAAATTACCTTTTCAACGCCGGGGTTTTGAAGTCCGACGGCATTTATCATACCCGCTTCACATTCTGCGATACGGGGAGTCGGGTTGCCGAAACGAGCGTCTTTTGTTGTACCTTTGAAGGAAAACGTTCCGAGAAGATTTATATCATAGAGTTCGGCAAATTCATAGCCATAGCCGAAGGTTCCGCTTGCGGGGATAACGGGATTATCGAGCGTTATTCCGCAGAGTTCAACGTTCATTTTTCCCATAATATCTCCTCCTTCATAAGAACGGGGCCTTCTTTACAGATTCGTTTATAGCCGGTTATCGTCTTGCAGGAACAACCCATACAAGCACCGAAGCCACAGCCCATTCTTTCCTCGAAGCTATATTGTCCCGAGGTTTTCGATGCGGAATAAACCGCTTTGAGCATAGGTTCGGGGCCGCAACAGAAGGTGTGGGTATAGTCTGCATTTTCCATAAGTGCGGTTACGAAGCCCTTCGTTCCATGGCTTCCGTCGACGGTCGTTACACCGACTTCACAGCCCAACGCTTTGAACTCTTCTTCATAGAACACTTCGTCCTTTGTATTAAAGCCGAGTATTACAGAAACCTTTTTGCCTTCTGCAACAAGCTTTTTCGCAAGAAGATACATCGGGGGTACACCTACACCACCGCCGATAAGCAGAGGTCTATCGCCCGAAAGCGAGAGGTTATAGCCATTACCCAAGCCCGTGAGGACATCGAGCGTGCCCGATTGCATTTTTGACATTTGTTCGGTACCCTTGCCGACAATTTTATAGATTATCGTCAAGACATCCCCTTCGCAATCGCAAACAGATATCGGACGGCGAAGGAAAAGTCCGTCTAATTTGATATTCACAAACTGTCCCGATGCGGTAACGGCACTTGTATCGCCTTTAAGGCGCATACGCATTACCGTATCGGTCAATTTTGTATTTTCGATTATTTCAAAAAAGCTTTGATTCATAATTTTCGCCTTTTATGCATCAATAGTAGAAATTGTCAAGGTTGTTTCTTCAAGAACGTCGAGAAGAACACGAACGGTATCGAGTGCAGTGAAGATCGTTACGTTATTATCGGTTGCGCAACGGCGGATTTCATAGCCGTCGTAATTCTGAGAATCTTCGCCGATATCACGGGTGTTGATAACGTATGCGATATGTCCCTGACGGATTGCATCGGGAATTTCGTTGGGATCTTCACTGATTTTCTTGAGAACGTGGGTTCTTATACCGTTGCTCTTCAAGAAGTTTGCGGTACCCTTTGTTGCCTGAATGTTGAAGCCGAGGTTATAGAAACGGCGGATTAACGGAAGTGCTTCTTCCTTATCCTTATCGGCAACTGTAACGAATACGGTACCGTAGTTTTGTAAGTGCATACCCGATGCCTGAAGCGCTTTATAAAGCGCACGGTTGATAGTATCGTCATAGCCGATAGCTTCACCGGTGGACTTCATTTCGGGAGAGAGATATGCGTCAAGACCACGAATCTTGCTGAAAGAGAACACGGGAACCTTTACATACCAACGGGATTTTTCGTCGGGATAGATGTTGAATATTCCCTGTTCCTTAAGACTCTTACCCAAGATAACTTCGGTTGCAATATCTGCAAGACTATATCCCGTCGCCTTCGACAAGAACGGGACGGTTCTCGAAGAACGGGGGTTGACTTCGATGATATAAACGTTATCGTTATCATCGACGATAAACTGGATATTATAAAGACCGATAATGCCAATACCCAAGCCAAGTTTTTTAGCATACTGAAGGATGGTGCCCTTTACTTTATTGGAGATACTGAAGGAAGGATATACCGAAATCGAGTCACCGCTATGGACACCGGTACGTTCAACAAGTTCCATAATACCGGGCACGAAAACGTCACGACCGTCACAGATAGCATCAACTTCAACTTCCCTGCCCATTATATATTTATCAACGAGAACGGGTTTATCTTCGTCGATTTCAACGGCGGTACGGAGATATTTTCTCAACTGGTCTTCGTTTGCAACGATCTGCATCGCTCTGCCGCCGAGAACAAAGCTCGGACGAACGAGAACGGGATAGCCGATTTCAGCAGCCGCAGCAATACCGTCTTCGATCTTTGTAACTGCCTTACCCTTCGGCTGAGGAATGTTGAGAGAAGCGAGAATCTTTTCGAAAGAGTCACGGTTTTCCGCACGTTCGATTGCTTCACAGTCGGTACCGATTATCTTGACTCCTCTCTTCATCAACGGTTCTGCAAGATTGATTGCAGTCTGTCCGCCGAGAGATGCGATTACTCCCAAGGGTTTTTCGAGTTCGATAATGTTCATTACATCTTCGGGAGTGAGCGGTTCGAAATAGAGCTTGTCTGCGGTAGTATAGTCGGTGGAAACGGTTTCGGGGTTATTGTTTACGATAATTGCTTCATAGCCCGAATTTTTGATTGTTGTTACAGCGTGAACAGTAGAATAGTCGAATTCTACACCCTGACCGATACGGATAGGACCTGCACCGAGAACGATAATCTTTTCTTTATCGGTTACGATAGAAGTGTTTTCGCCGGTGTAGGAAGAATAGAAATACGGGATATATGCACCTGTGTGGCAGGTATCAACCATACGATATACAGGGAAAAGCTTGTTTGCTTTTCTGATATCGAAAATTTCAAGTTCGGTCTTATTCCAGAGTTTTGCGATAATCTTATCGCAGAAGCCCATTTTCTTTGCTTCGGTGAGAACTTCGAGATCGCCGATATTATCGGACAATTTGCTTTCCATTGCGACGATATTCGCAAAGCCCTCGAGGAAGTATTTGGTTATCTTTGTGATTTCAAAAATCGTGTCGATAGAAACGCCGTTACGGATAAGTTCGCAGATTGCGAAAACATTATCGTCCTTGAATTCCTTGATATATTCAAGAAGTTCGTCGGTGGACATATTCATGAATTTCGGAATTCTGTAATGATCTGCACCTGTTTCGAGAGAACGTACTGCTTTGAGCAAACATTCTTCGAGGTTGCTGCCGATGCTCATAATTTCGCCGGTTGCCTTCATCTGTGTGCCGAGAGTATTAGGCGCTGTTGCGAATTTATCGAACGGGAAACGAGGAAGTTTTGCAATTATATAGTCAAGCGCAGGTTCGAAAGCTGCGTTGGTGTTTGCGATTGCGATATCTTCGAGAGCCATACCGACGGCAATCTTTGCGGTTACACGTGCAATTGGGTATCCGCTTGCTTTGGAAGCGAGTGCGGAAGAACGGGAAACACGGGGATTGACTTCGATGAGATAATATTGGCTGGAATTGGGATCGAGTGCAAACTGAACGTTACAGCCACCTTCGATCTTGAGTTCGCGGATAATCTTGATTGCGCTATCGTTGAGCATCTTGCGGTCGTGTTCGCTCAAAGTCATAATGGGAGCGACAACGATAGAGTCACCGGTATGAACACCGACAGGGTCGATATTTTCCATACCGCAGATCGTGATTGCGTGGTCATTGGAGTCACGCATAACTTCGAATTCGATTTCTTTATAGCCCTTAACGCTCTTTTCGATGAGAACCTGATGAACGGGAGAAAGCTTGAATGCGTTCAAGCCGACTTCGACAAGTTCTTCTTCGTTATATGCGAAGCCGCCGCCTGTACCGCCCAAGGTGAACGCAGGACGGAGAACGACGGGATAGCCGATTTCGGCAGCCGCCTTCTTTGCTTCTTCGATGCTATAAGTGATTTCCGAAGGAATCGTCGGTTCGCCGATAGACTGGCAAAGTTCCTTGAAAAGTTCTCTATCCTCTGCCCTTTCGATACTTTCACTGCTTGTACCGAGAAGTTCGGTTCCACATTCCTTGAGGACACCCTTCTTTTCAAGCTGCATAGCGAGGTTAAGACCTGTCTGACCGCCGATACCGGGAAGGATCGCATCGGGACGTTCATAACGCAAAATCTTCGCAACGTATTCGAGAGTCAACGGTTCCATATAAACCTTATCGGCAATGGTTGTATCCGTCATGATTGTTGCAGGGTTAGAGTTGCAGAGTACAACTTCATAGCCCTCTTCTTTGAGAGCAAGGCAAGCTTGGGTACCTGCATAGTCGAATTCAGCCGCCTGACCGATTACGATAGGACCGGAGCCGATGATCAAAATCTTTTTCAAATCTGTTCTCTTTGCCATTTTCTATTTCTCCTACTTAAAGTAAATTATTTTTCATTCTTATAGACGACCTTACCGTTACAAACGGTGAGTTCGCAAACACCGAAAAGCTTTTCTCCGAGGAAGGGAGTTGCTTTTCCTTTTGTGAGGAATTCTTCGGGGTCTACCGTGAAGTCCTTATTGAGATTCCAAACGGTAATATCGTCACCCATCGGGATTCCGAATCGTTTTCTCGGATTGATACAGAGAAGGTCGACAAGTTTTTCAAGGGTTATGACGTTTGTTTTGACCAGTTTGGTATAAAGTACGGGCAATGCCGTTTCCAATCCCACGATGCCGAAGGCACTCTTTTCGAGTCCTTTGGATTTTTCTTCATCGGAATGTGGTGCATGGTCGGTGGCAATCATATCGATCGTTCCGTCGCAGATACCTTCGATCAGCGCAAGTCTATCTTCCTTGCCACGAAGCGGAGGGTTCATTTTGAATCTTCCGTCTTCCTGAAGGTCGCTATCGTCCATAACGAGATAATGCGGTGCGGTTTCGCAGGTTATATCCACTCCGTCCTTCTTCGCCTGTCGTATTGCCTCGACACTTTCTTTCGTCGAGATATGGCAGACGTGGTATTTACAGCCGGTTTCTTTCGCGAGTTTTATATCACGTATTATCTGTTCGTATTCACTCGCAGAGCAGATTCCGCGGTGATTATGCTCTTTTGCATAAACGCCATCGTGGATATATCCGCCGTTGAGCAGTGAATTGACTTCACAATGTGCGACTATCATTTTATCAAGCGATTTCGCCTTTATCATCGCTTGTCGCATCATTTCCTCGCACTGCACTCCCCTGCCGTCGTCGGAAAAGGCGATTGCATCGGTGAGGGAAGCCATATCGACAAGTTCTTTTCCCGCCTCATTGACGGTTATCGATGCGTAAGGATAGACGTTGATGACAGAATCGCGTTTTATCAATTCGGTTTGTAGCGCAAGGTTCTCTTTGCTATCGGGAACGGGGTTGAGGTTCGGCATTGTGCATACCGCGGTATAACCGCCTCTTGCCGCCGAGCGAGAGCCCGAATAAATCGTTTCTTTATAAGAAAAACCCGGTTCACGAAAATGCACATGCACATCGCAAAAGCCGGGAAAAATACAATATTCTTGATTTTCGGAAAGCAAATCGGAAAAAGAGGAAAAAACACCCTCGGTGTTGACATCAAACGTAGGATGCGTTGCAGACGAGATGAATTTGTGCTTAGACATTGCAGACATACAGTACCTCTTTTTTTACAAAAAACGCAAGATTTTACCCTTGCGCATTTATTTGAAAAATTATAACACAACGAGCGATTATTGTCAATATGACATTTCGAACAAAAGCAACATATTTTATCCGAAATGTCATATCATTTTTTCACATTAAAGCAATTTTGCACGAAGCTCTTCGGGAGTCGACATACTCAAATATGCAGGTGCGATATCAAACACGGTCTTACAGCCCGATGCACCCTCTTTATTGAGTCGGTATGCCGCACGAGCATATGCAACAATTACCGATGCAGTGAATTCGGGGTTGGAGTCCAATTTCAAGCTGTATTCGATGATATGGCTGTTTTCGGAATTAAATCCCGTTTTTCCGCTTCTTATCACAAAACCGCCGTGAGGGATTCCGCTATGGTCACGTTTTAATTCATCAAGCGTGATGAAATGAACCGTCGTATCGTAATCTGCAAAATAGTTCGGCATTGTCTTGATTTCATTTTCAATACGTGCCTTATCCGCGCCTTCTTCGGCAACAACAAAACATTCACGGATATGTTTTTCTCTTGTTGTGAGTTCAGGATTAACACCGCTTCTTACGGCATCAAGCGCACTATCGACGGGAATTGTATACTGTTTTGCATCAAGAACGCCTTCGATACGTCTTATAGCATCGGAATGGCCCTGCGAAACACCCTTGCCCCAGAATGTATAGTCCTTGCCTTCGGGGAGAATCGCAGACGCATACAAACGGTTAAGTGAGAACATACCGGGGTCCCAACCGCAAGAGATTATGCCAACCTTTCCCGATTCTTTCGCAGATTCATCTACGTTCGCAAAATGTTCGGGGATACGGGCATGGGTATCGAAGCTATCGACAACGTTAAAATATTTTACAAGTGCAGGTGTTTGAATAGGAAGGTCGGTCGCACTGCCACCGCAAAGTATCATAACGTCGATATCGTTTACAAGGTCCTTCACCTGATCAACGTGATAAACGGGAACACCTTCGGTTTTTATTTTCAATGTTTCGGGCGCGCGGCGGGTGAAGACAGCAGCAAGTTTCAAATCGGGATTTTGACGAATTGCCGATTCGACACCTCTGCCAAGGTTGCCGTAACCATATATACCAATACGTATGCTCATTTTTTATTCCTCCGCAGGAGTTTTATAATTTAAGTTATAATAACACAGTAATTTCGGTTTTTCAATAATTTAATACAATTTTTTTAGCCGATAATCGTATATTCGAGCATTTCATAATGCAATTTTGTGCCGATATCGACACCGAGAGGAAGAAGCGCAAGTGCAATGAACAATTCATCGTCCTCGGAGCCGTTAATCTCTCTTAAATAGGCATATTCGCCTTCGATTTTTGTTACTATATAATCTTTCGGAATCATAAACTACCTCTTTATGTTTTATCAAGTCATATTATAACACTTGAACTTCCCTATTTCAACACAAAAAACAGCCCGAGGTTAAATAACTTCGGGCTTTGATTGTTATTTTTTCTTTTTTGCAGAGGAAAGTGCCATTTCTCCGTTGAGATACATTGCAAGAAGTCCAAAAAGAACGAGGATTACCGATGCTTTGATGATATAAGGGAAAATGGTCTTATAAATCACAGTGCAAATTTCGGTTGCGGTTTCGCCGCCGATTATTAAAGCAGCCATATAGCCAAAGAAGGTCAATCCCCCACCGAGAAGGCAGATTGTTATACCATATCCGAAGATGGTTTTCATTACTTTTGAAATCTTACTGCATATTTCTTTCATGATTATCTCTCCTTACATTCCGAATACGGGAAGCCAACCCATCAAAACGACAACTTCAAGAATAAATTGCGCGGCAACCCACCACAAATTGTTATTGAAGGTCTTTTTGAAGTCGGATTCAGCCAAAGTCATACCTGCATACATACCCAATCCAAGAGGCGGAGTTATACCGCACATTACACCGCAGATACAAGGAAGCATTGCAGCCGCGAGAACGGGATCGCAACCCGCGTTCGCAAGAACCGTGATAAACATCGGGCCAAAGATTACCGTCAACGACGAACCGGGCACTACCATACCCATAAAGCAGGTTATCAAGCAGATCGCAACAACTGTTCCGAAATGGCCGAAGTTCCAGGCAGAGATTATTGCTCCCATTTCACCTGCAACATCGAGTTCTCCGAAGAGAGAGCCGATCATATAACCAAACACACAAACTGCGATGGAAGGAACGATTGTCTTTACGCTCTTTGCGAACATCTTCGACATACCGTTGAAGCCGACAAGCTTTTTATCTTTTGTAACAAGGCAGGTATAGAGTGTAGCAATACCGCCGACAAAGAGAAGAACCGATTTTGAGAAATATTTTGCACCTTCAGCGCCGAGACGTTCGGTGAAAAAGCCGTCGGCGAGTGCATAGTCGAGAACGAAGGGAACGATGATTATGAAAGGAAGAACCAAGCCCTTCCAACCTGTTTTGAGGGTTTCTTTGAGGTTGGGAAGTTCTTCTTTCGACATGGGTTTTACTTTATAGTACTTACAGAATGCCCAAACCATAGCCAATCTCTGCAAGATAAACCAAATTGAAATACCCCAAAGGATCATCCAGAATTGACCGTTGGTCATACCGCTTTCGGGATAGAGGGCAAGAAAAGCACCCAATGCAGCAACGATGTTTGTTGAAGGAGGAATCATATTACCCATATAACTTGCGTTACTTTCGATATTCGCCGCAAGTTCGGGAGGGAATCCCGTGCGCTTCATCAAGGGAATCGTTATTGCACCTGTCGCCATAACGTTACCGGGGCCGGAACCGGAAAGTGCACCCATAAACGCACTTGCGATTACGGAAGCATAACCCGCGCCGCCTGTTACACGGCCGACGAGAGAAAGAATCACGGCAATACAGCTGTCGATAATCTTTGTTTCGGTTAGAATTATCGACATCGCGATAAAGGCAACCATTGTATAAAGCAACGAGGTCGACAATGCGTCGTCAATATATGTCCAGACGTTGCCCCATGTTCCCGTTATTGTGAGCAAAAGCAAAAAGCTTACGAGAACACCTTCATAAATAGGACGTTTGAGAAGCGAGAACCACGCTACGATTACGACAAGCATGATTCCCAAATAAAGCAATGAGGAAGGCATATTTTTTCTCCTTAGCGTTATTTCCTTATGGTTATACATTCAATAACCGGCAAGTAATACTATACCACATATTTTTGTTTTGTCAAGAGGTTTATGAAAATAAATTAAAACTATTGATTTTTTTCAAAAAACAATGTAGAATCAATGAAAAGGAGTGATATGTTTGAATTCACGTCAGCTACAATATGCGATTCTTTTATCGCAAGAGCTTAACTTTTCGACGGTTGCAGAAAAATTGAATATCACACAGCCCGCGCTCAGCAAACAGATTCTTAATCTCGAAAACGAGCTTGGGGTTAAGCTTTTCGACAGAAGCTCTTCCCCTATCGCACTTACTCCCGCAGGTGTATATTTTATCAGAGAAGCAAAAGAAATTCTTTATAGAGAAGAACAGCTTATTCGTTCGATGGAAAATTTCAAATCGGGTGATGCCGGCGAATTGGTTATTGGCATTACGCCGTTTAGGAGTTCTTATCTTATCACAGACGTAATCAAAGAAGTCAAAAAGAAGTTCCCTAAGATCACCGTTAAGCTTAACGAAGCAGGAAGCGAGATTCTTCGGAAGGAAGTTACGGAAGGTAAATATGATTTTGCAGTTGTCAATCTTCCCGTCGACGATTCTATTCTTGACGTTAAGGTTCTTGAATCCGACGAGCTTGTTTTGGCCGTTCCCAAAACGATGGGAATCGATTTTAATAATCGCAAAGCAATTAATTTCAACGAATGCAAGGATATTCCTTTCATCGTTGTCGGTAAAACACAAGAAATGCGACAACTTTTCGACAAGCTTTGCGCTTCCTCGCAATTTAATCCCATTATCGCGGCAGAAGTTGTCGGACTTACGACCGCTTGGGAAATTGCAAGTTCGGGTATCGGCGCAACGATACTTCCGAAGCAATTCGTCGAACAGAAAAACAAAAACGGCGATATGTTGACATTCAAAATCAAGAACGACCATTATTTAAGGCAACCCGCCATCGTCACAAGAAAAGACCAATATATTTCAAATGCTGCAGAATATGCAATAAAGCTTTTGATGAGATAATTATCCCACAACAACAAAAATACCGCTGAAATTCAGCGGTATTTTTTGATATTAGTTGTTATATTTCTTTGCGGAATCGCCGTAACGCATCATTGCTTTTACAAGGTCAACGAGAACCGAGTCGTCGCTGTCAAGTTTTGCGTTTGCATAGGATTCGATGCTGTAACGGAGAGTATTACTTACCGCAACACCGTTTTTATATGCGGTTACAAAAACTTCGTCGCTCATTTGCGCAACACTTAAGCCCTCGAAGAAGACATAGTGTCCGTTAATTGTGGTTTCGAAGTTTTCGGAGCCGAGAGTCCATTCTTCGCCACCGCTTACAACCTTGACGGTGATGCCGTCGAGAGAATCGGTTTCAAAGCGGAAACGCATACCAACGGATTCTTTGAGGTTAAGTCCTGCACCCTTCCATTTTACAGAAGGATTTGCAACGGTTGCATAGTCGGTCTTCAAAACGGAAACGAGGTTTCTGTCGCCGGAAGTACCCCATGCTTTTTGAGTAGCAGTTAGGTCTGCGTTTACATAGGAATTAACCTTGTATCCGACGTATTCCTGAGATTTCGCACCATAGTTGAGAAGGTCAACGATGAGGGTTCTCAATTTTGTATCGTTGCTATTGTTAGCCAAGATATTATAGCAATATTCCTTGATGCTGTATTCGACGGTTTCGCCGAGGCAAAGAACGTCATCCTTTGTTGCATAAAGGGTTGCGGTAATCTTATCGTTCATCTGATGAGGAGCGATATCGGGAAGGTCGAATACATATTCACCGTTTACGGTGTTGTATTCAGTAACGGTAGTTTCTACGCCGTTCATTTCATAAACAACATAGGGGTTGGTGAAGGATTTTGCAGCCAAAGCGGATTCGCTTGCCTTGAAGTTAAGCGCGATATCGTCGGTGATGGTTATGTTCGCGTTGGTGAACTTAAGTTCATCGGAACAGTCTTCCATAGAGTCAGGGGTAGCATAAATTTGGAGAGTTCTGTAAGAACTGGTGGGTTTGTTATCGTGAATGATCCAACCGTATTTGGTCTTTCCGTCCAATTCAAACTTGGCATAGAGCATTGTGTTACCAAGACTGTCTTCTTCGATTTTTTGCACTTCAAAGAGCGTTGACATCGGGATTTCATAAGAAGGATTGGAATCTTCCTTGCCCTCATAAACATCCTTCGAAGCAGACGGGTTTATATAAATACCGGGAGTGGGATTTGCACCGCTGTAATCGATTTCGGGAAGTCCGGGAACAGTTTCGTACGGAAGAATACCGTAACCTGCAACGTTATATGTTCCGTGTTGATATTTCTTGAAGAATACACCGCCACCTTCGGATTCAACGCCGTCTTGCGAAGAAGTGTTACCTTCGACGGTGTAAACATAGGTATCATCGGAATATACTACGAGACCAACGTGACCTTCGTAAAGGGGCCAGTCAGCAGTGGTGCTGCTGATAAAGAAAGCGAGGTCACCGGTTTTTGGTCTGTAGATTTCCTGATTGGGAGCGTAACCGGGAATGTAATAATCAGCGTATCTATAACGACCAACACTGTTCAAAAACGTACTCCAATGAGGAACGTAGCTTTCGCCCCAGTATCCACCATTACGCGCCATATTAAGAGCATCACCGTCATCGTCACCGCCGGTGAAATTATAGATATATGTTCTGTCGCTGGTTACTTTCGCAGTATACATAGCCCAAGAACAGAAGGACGCACACCAAGCAGCACCGTTAACGGCTGTATATGCACCATATTCGGTATAGTTGTTTCCGCCGCCGGTTACACCATCTTCCGCACCGGAATATCCGCCTTCAAGATAGCCAACCTGAGACAAAGCCATTGCAACAGCGTCTCTTGCACCGTCACCTGTAATGGGAATACGGTTTCTGTTTACATAGTATTTAGCGTACGTGTAATAAGGTGCCCAATATTCATCAGGCGAAACATAGGTCGCGTTTTCGGGAACGGTATCCCATTTGAATTCTTCCGCAGAAACTGTTATTGCCAAGGAAGAAAACGCAAGAACCATTGCCAAACCAAGAGAAAGGATTCTTTTGAGGTTCGTTTTCATAAAAACTGTCTCCTAAAATATTGTATCAAATCTTTTTTAACGATGCTAAAAGGATATATGAGGAATCAAAATCGCAAAATATATCGATTTATTATACAATGCAACTTCCCTCTTGTCAAGTGGCAGTTTGAAATTTGAGTCGCAAATTCAAAAATACAGAAATACGAAGTATCCGTCGTATCTTTTACTGCTTTATGTTAATAACAACCCTTCAGTCTTCTCGCGTTGCTCGAAGACAGCTCCCCTTACACAGGGGAGCCACGAGGCGTCGAGTCAAAAGATCAGATGCAACAAAAATGAGACCTTTCCCCGCATTCCCGTCGGGGTCCCGAAAAAACACTTGCGTTTTGTGGGGTATACCGCATAGGGGGAGGCAAGAAAGCGCTTGTAAAAAGCCAACGAACAACAAAATGTTTACATCTTTATCGTTTTTACTGATTTTTTCCGTTCATCGGCAATATTCTCTACGAAACTCTGTCACTATGGCGGGGTTTTCATTTAACAAAAAACAAGGATTGACACCTCGTTTTTGTAGTTATTTCGCTAACATGCGCATCCAAACAGAGCAAAAAGATTTAATAAGCTATTGCAGAAAACGGAAGTATGAATTATAATAGGTATATATTAAATGTTTGCGCAATTTCAGTTTTAGATGGAGGTTAAAATGAGCACAAAAAGTTCTCGCGAATATTTCTTGGACTTATTACGAATAGTCGCCGCCTTTCTCGTTATTGTTAATCATACTAATAGCACTATTTTTTTACGCAGTACCCCCGACAGCACACGTTGGTTTATTTCCTTGGCATATTTCTACGTTTCGAAAGTTGCCGTTCCGATTTTCTTTATGATTTCGGGTTATCTGATGCTTGGTAATATTGACAGCTGGAAAAAATCCCTTAAAAGATTCTTGCGCATCGTCATTATCTTGTTTGCTTGTGCTGTTATTTACTCTATATACAATAACGTTTATGAAAAGGCAATTACCGCACCCAGTGTTATAATCAAAAGTTTTCTGGATGTTTATAGAACATCCCCATCCAATGCATTTTGGTACTTGTATGCATATCTCGGTATTCTTTTAATGCTTCCGTTTTTGCAGAGAATGGTGCAAAACATGAGTAAAAAGGATTTTCACATATTCTTTATCGTCTCGGGTATTTTCTACAGTGTTATGCCGATTTTAAGTCATTACAGTGCAAAAGCAAAATTTAACCCCGATTTTCAACTTCCGATTTTCACAGGATTTATATGTTTGCTTTTTATAGGTCAATATTTCAAGCGATTTGGCATCAAGAAAACAAAGCTTGGATTTGGGATAGCATTATTAACGTTCGTTGCGATGATTATCCTAAACGTCGTTATGACGCGTGTCGAATATGAAAAATCGACCACGAAATACTTGTTCTTTGACAACGTCGTGCTACTTCCAATTATGATTGAAAGCGTTTGCTGTTTCTATATGTTTTCCTTCGCAACGTTCGGTCAGAGAATATCGAAAATCATTTCATATATCGGTTCTTGTACATTTGGTATCTATTTGATTTCTGATATGACAATCAGTTATTTCAGGCCCTACTACCTTAATTTATCAAAACAAATCCATCCGTTGATTGCTGTATTCTTTTTCGAAATTTTCATTTTCTCGTTAGGGCTGTTTATTACTATAATATTGAAAAAAACACCTGGCGTTAAAAAGTATCTATAAAGCGTATACATTCAATCCTCTCGTTATTGAAGCAAATCTCAAAATTAAGTTGTTTTCGAATGAGTCTGGTCTTGTGCCAGACTCTTACCTTTTGGTTTTAAGGAAATCTAAAAAACTTTTAATTGGTTAACGAATGCAACGGCAACGGCGAAATTTAAGCGTTTTTAAAACAAAATTACCATAAATGTTTCAGATAGCCAAAAACACCGCCGAAATGAATCGACGGTGTTATTTATATTAGGTTTTGAAATTATTACATTGTTACCAATGCAAATCTTGCAAGGAAGATGAGTGCGATGCATGTTGCAACGATATCTTTCTTGGTGAACTTGCCGGTGAAGAGAGTAATAAGAACGTATGCGATACAGCCGATACCGATACCATTGGAAATGGAGTAAGTAAGGGGCATCATAATGAGTGCGAGGAATGCAGGAACCGCACTTCTCATATCTTTCATATCAACGTTTGCGAAGTTCTTAAGCATAAGAACACCAACGTAGATGAGTGCAGGAGATGTTGCACAAGAAGGAATGATACTTGCAAGAGGAGTGAGGAACAAACATGCGAAGAAGCAGATTGCAGTTACCAAGCTTGTGAGACCGGTTCTGCCGCCTACTGCAACACCTGCTGCCGATTCAACGAAGGTTGTGCAAGTGGAAGTACCCAATACAGCACCGCCGACGGTTGCAACGGAGTCACAGGTCATCGCTTTGTTCATATCGATCGGGTCGCCGTTTTCGTCGAGCATGCCTGCTTCGGTAGCAGCACCGTAAAGTGTGCCAACGGTATCAAACATATCGACGAGAGTGAACGTTACAACAAGTACGATTGTATTAATAATTGCACTTGCTCCGCCGGAGAAGATCGTATATCCCTTAAATGCGCCTAAAATGCCGATTTCGCCGAAGTCCTTGAACGACTGACCGATTTTGTCAAAGTCGAAGGAAGGAGCGGTCCAAGTTGCGAGATAATAAAGAACGGTAACGGATGCTATTGTGACGATAACAGAACCCTTAACCTTCTTTTTATCAAGAACAACGATAAGGAACAAGCCAAGAAGTGTAAGAACCACGGGAGCCATAACCTTCCAAGCATCCATCACGGTAATTGCTCTTGTAGCACCTTCGCCGAGGATAGATTGGAAAGATGCAAAATGGATTGAATCTGCTTTAGCGAGTGCTTCCAAATCGGAACCAACTGCATCTATAACGCCATGGAAATCAAAGAACTGAACGAAAGTATACTGGTTGTCTTGAATTAGACCTACCTTCTGAAAGCCGATAAATGCAATGAACAAACCGATACCTGCGGGGATGGCCTTTTTCAGACACTCAGGCAATGCTTTTGCGATTGATTCTCTTGCGCCGGTGATAGAAAGAATAAGAAAAACAACACCGGAAAGGAGAATGATGAAAAGACCTTCCTGATAACCCTTTATGGGGTCGCTACCGGAAAGAAGCGCAGGAAGTATAAACGAAACGAAGAAGAATGAGTTAAGACCCATACCGCACGCCTGCGCATAAGGAAGTTTTGCGTAGAGTGCATAAAGAGAAGTACCAAAAACTGCTACGAGTACAGATGCGACGTAAACTGCGTTCCAAATTGTACCGTATGCTCCGTCTAAATTGGAGTCAACAATCTGATTGGGGTTTGTAACAACAATATATGCCATTGCAAAGAATGTTGTAAGACCTGCAATGATCTCTGTTTTTACAGTTGAGCCACGTTCGGAGATTTTGAAAAACTTGTCCATAAATTTGCCTCCTATTAAAAATTCATACGCATATTATACATCACAAAAACACAAATTGCAATATTTTTGTTGATCTTGTTTTATAAATATTAATTTATCGCGTTTTTCTTGACATATTCGAAAAAACATTTTAGAATATAGAAAGAAAAAATTGAACGTAGGAGATTTTTTATGAAACAGTCATACACTCTTAACGTAGCAGGAGTTCAAAGAGAACTTCCCCTCTGCCCTCTTAATGACGAACTTTCGATAGCGGCTTTCGTTATTTTCGGCGACGTTGAGCTTACTTGCGCATGTGCAAAAGAGCTTTTGAAGATCGCTCCCGAGCACGACGTTATGATCACTTCGGAAAGCAAGGGAATTCCTTTGATTTTCGAAATGGCGCGTCAATCGGGTGTGAACAAATATATTCTCGCAAGAAAGATGCAGAAGTTGTATATGAGCAACACCTTCGCTTGTGAGGTCAACTCCATTACCACCGCCAAGAAGCAGACACTTTATCTCGACGGCAGTGATGCGGAATTCATGAAGGGCAAAAGAGTTCTTATCGTCGACGACGTTATCAGCACGGGTGAATCGCTTCGCGCTATTGAAGAATTGGTCGAACGCGCAGGCGGAAATATCGTCGGCAAAATGGCAATTCTTGCCGAAGGCGATGCCAAGGACAGAGAAGACATCAAATATCTTGAAGTCCTTCCCCTTTTCAAAGCTGACGGAACGGCGATTTAATAATTAATAAACAACAGGCACAAAAGAGGTCCCTTCCCTTTTGTGCCTGTTGTTTATAGTTGTTTATCGTCAGTTGCGGGATTATTCAAAAGATTGCCGTTCTCATCAAACCGTGAGCCATGGCAGGAGCAATCCCAAGAATGCTCTGCGGGATTATATTTTAATGCACAGCCAAGATGAGGGCATCTTGGTACGGTTGGCGTTAAAAGACCCAAAGCGGATTCGAACGCATTAACTGCTAGCTGAGGTCTTAGAATCGTTCTTGACGGTGAAAAAATCGGAGCATATTTATTTTCTTTTCCCTGTACCAAATCCGAAAGTATCATAGCCGACAGCATTGACGACGACATCCCCCATTTATTAAAGCCCGTTGCGACGAATAGGTTTGGTGTATTTCTTGAATATTGTCCTATATAAGGAACACCGTCAAGTGTCATACAGTCCTGCGTTGCCCATTTATTAACGATTTTTGCCGTTGGATAATGTTTGCGTGCGAATTCTTCAAGTTCTTTCCAATTACCGCCTTGCTTACCCGTGCGGTGACCGCCTCCGCCAAGCAACAGCAGATTTTTATAATTACGAAAGGAAAGTCCCGTATCGCTTTCGTCAACGTACATTCCTTCAACGTTATTCGCGTTTTCAAGTGTAATAACGTAGGAACGATGTTGATAGAGCTTTAGAAAATAAAGCCCGTGTTTATTTATCATCGGGAAATGCGTTGCAATAATGATTTTATTGCAATCGATCTCGCCGTTATCTGTAATTACTTTATTCGGCAGAAGCTCTAAAACCTTTGTGTTTTCATATATGGGAAGCTCTTTGGATATTGCATACAAAAACTTCAACGGGTTGAACTGAGCTTGATTCTTTACGGACACCGCCGCCGCAATTTCGAACGGAAGGTTGATTTTTCTATGAAATTCAGTTTGTGCTCCTAACGCTTTTAATGCCAAGTATTCTTTTTTGATTTTTGTTTCATCTTCAAGCGTATAAACGAAAGAGTCTTTATATTCAAAATCACATTCGATATTTGTACACAGCTCTGTATATTTATCGCAAGCATCCTTTTGTGCTTTATAATAAAGTTGTGCTGTATTCACACCAAAGCGGTTTATGAGCTTATTATAAATTAAACCGTGTTGAAGGGTTATTTTTGCGGTTGTGTTTTTCGTTACACCATCGCAAATCGACTTTGCTTCGACCAAAACGCAATCCACGCCCGATTTTTTAAGCATATACGCACACAGTATCCCTGCAATTCCGCCTCCGATGATAAGCACATCGGTCTTTGCGTCTTTATTGAGCTTTTTGAAAGTGGGTTTATCGGAAGTTTCCGTCCAAATTGAATTCACATTATCACATCCTTGGATTTATTATTTTCCTGAATATGATAAGATATACAATTACCCCAAGAAGTCTAACGACTTCTCGTGGACCCCGACAAAAACAACCGTCGAGAGTTTATTCTCGGCGGTGTCTTGTTTTAATAGGTTAATGCTTCGGTATTATCCTCGGAATATTCTATTTCTTCGGAAATTATACTTGCAAGGACGGCGATTTCCTCCAAAGATTCCGCGTTTTTTGAACTTATGAGCGAAGCAAGAAGCCGTTCGCAGAACATACAAAAAGACAGTCTGCAACGGAAGTCATCTTCATCAAATGCTTCGGTGCAATGGCGATAGATGAAATACGCCAACGCCCTCTCAAGATATTCATCTTTGCCGACAGGTCGGTTTTTCCACGAATATTTCATAAACAGTTCTTTATGCGCTTCATCAAGGTATTCCAAAGAATCAATTATGCCGAGCCAATCGCTGTCGGAACCGACGGCGATTTTATATTCATTATAGATTCGTTCAAGTTTTGAATTGTAATCATCGTCGTACTTTAAGATTTCATATACCTTTGTTCGTTCAAGGCGTCCGTCGAAATCGATCGTTCCTTCTTCTGCATCAACATTTCCGATTTCTTCGAAAACATCATAATTTTCGGAAGATAGAATTAATCTTGCTGCTTCACGGCAAGACATACCGAGTCCGACCTCGGCGACGTTCGTATAGTTATAAAACCTTGGATGTTCACGGCAAATATCACAAAGATATCCCTCTCCGACGTTTAGGATTATTTTGCATAAGCCGTTTTCGTCGAGATGTGGGCACTTGTCGTGGGCACAAAGCACGAAATGGGGTGTTTCCTCAGAAGAAATGCTGTTTATGATATTCGACGCATAGCCGTTTTCGAGAGTTTCGTATTTTCCGAGTGTTTTTGAATCAATATCGATTTCCCAGCCAATACAACAACTATGTTCGCATTTATCTGCAATGCATATAAATTTTTTATAGTATTCGGGTGCGTACAGTTTCATTATACCGACTACCTCTTATTGAACTATTATAATAATTCCACGTTCGCTTTTAGTTTCTTTATATCCTCAAAAAACGACGGATAGCTTTTTTTCACTGCCTCGATGCCGTCGATCGAACCGCCGATCTTTGAAAGAATGACGGACAATGACATTACGATACGGTGGTCGTTATGTCCGTTGAGCATTTCTCCGTTATATCGAAGATCCTGTTTCGGCACGGTTATTTTGTTATCGCCGAATATCAATCCGCCGCTGAGTTTTTGAAGTTCTTTATGCATCGCAAGACCGCGGTCGCTCTCTTTGGCTTTCAATCGGTCGGTTCCTATGAAGGTTGCGCCGTTTTTCATTGCGGAAAGCGCAAACAAAATCGGTCCGAGGTCGGGACAGTCGGAGATATCGAGAGTCGGTACGCCGTTTGAAATCTTTTCAAAATATTCGAAATATACTCTATCGCCTTGCAAGCTATCTTTTTTTAGATTTTCAATCTTTATATCCGAACCGATACGGTTGAACGCATCAAGGAAGGCGGAATTCGAAAAATCCCCTTCGATCCTACCCGAAAAGGCGTTCATTTCCGAAGGTTCTATTTTTATTTTACGTTCATCAACGAAATCAACCTTTGCGCCGAAGGATTTTAATGCGGACAAGGTCAGATCTATATATGATTTGCTCTCGAACGGGGGTAATATTTCGATTATTGAGGTTTCATTCAAATATACAAGCGCAAAAATCAAGCCGGTTATAAACTGACTGCTTATATCACCGCGAACCCTATATACACCGCTTTTCAGGTTACCGCAGACGGTCAGGGTGTTTTTGTCTTTTTTGAAAGTGAAGTTATTTTCTTTGCAAATATCTTCATAAACGTCGAGAGGACGTTCGAGAAGTCGTTCGCTTCCGTGAAATGTAACCGTTTTTCCCAAACACAGCGCAAGAGGAATGAAAAATCGAAGGGTGCTTCCGCTTTCCCGACATTCCAAAACCGTTTCTCCGGTTTTCATAAAACCGAAGGGGTTGACCGTAACAACATCATTTTCTGTTGTTATTTCGACACCGAGCGATTTCAGGCAATCGATACTCGCAAGAATATCCTCGCTGTAATCAACACCCGAAAGAACACATTTCTTCCCCGACAGAGCCGATCCGATGAGATATCGGTGTGCCATACTCTTTGAAGGTGGTGCTTTAATTATTCCTTTCAATGAACTTGGTTTGAAAGTTGCTATCATTTATTTTCCCTCAACAAGAAAATCTATTGCTTCGAGATATCCGTTTAATCCGTGACCTGTTATTGTTTTCACACAGCCGAGGCGGATATAACTTATCTGACGGAAGTCCTCGCGTTCTTCCACTTTTGATATATGGACCTCGACGGTCGGTACACCGACCGATTTTACCGCATCCAAAAGCGCTATGCTCGTGTGGGTATATGCGCCGGGGTTGATTACGATTCCGTCGGCATTATTATATGCCTCTTGAATCTTATCAACGAGGTTTCCTTCGTGGTTGGATTGATATATCTCGACTTCGATATTTTTCTGTTCGCAGTGTTTTTCTATTTTTGACACAAGGTCTTGATAGGTTTCTTTTCCGTAATGGTCGGGTTCTCGTATGCCGAGCATATTGACATTCGGTCCGTTGATGACAAATATCTTCACGATATCTTCTCCGTTCTTTTCGACAGAATAAAATCTGCTTCTTCCTTCGGCGTTTTCATATCGGGAACAATTACGTCGGCAGTCGAATTATAGATATTTATTCTTTCGTCATAAAGTTTTTTGAGTTTTTCTTCGGTATTCGACAGCGGTCTGCTATCCGTCGCACACAGTCTTGACAAGTCGGCATAGATGAAAAATATTTTCCCGTTGCGTTTGAGATATTTTACGTTTTCTTCTCGCAAAATCGCACCGCCACCTGTGGAGATTATACAACGATTTTTTGTGGATATATCTCTTATGACCTCTGTTTCCAAATCACGGAAATACTTTTCGCCTTTTGATTCGATAAGTTCTTTTATCGTACATCCGCAACGGTTTTCGATTTCTGTGTCGGTATCGATGAATTCAAAGCCATCGAGTCCAAGAAGTTTTCCGACGGTACTCTTTCCGCTGCCCGGCATTCCTGTCAGAACAACGTTTTCTTTCGATTCGAGAATTGAAGCGAAAACCTCGTCGGCAACGTTTTTTTCGATTTTTGTATCAAGGAACTTTTCGACAGCAACGACCGCTTGTATAACAAGCATATATAATCCGCCTTCGGACTTTATCCCTCTTGATTTCGCATCCGAAACAAGATTCGTGCGAAGTGGATTATAAACAACGTCGATCACACCTTCGAGATTAGCGAAGCATGAAATATCGATCGGTGTTGATTCACAATCGGGGAACATACCCGACGGGGTTGTGTTTATGATGACGTTTGCGTCGGTGTGGAGTGTTATTGCTTCTTCGTAGGTTATGTTATTGTCGGTCTTATTTCGGCTTACCTTCAATATTTCAGAAGCGCCCATATCGGTTGCAACCACATACGCGGTTTTACTTGTACCGCCTGTGCCGAGAATTAAGACTTTTTTTCCGTTCATATCGATTCCGACTCGTTCGATGAGCGACTTCATACCGTAATAGTCGGTATTATAGCCATATAGCTTGCCGTTTCGGTTCACTATTGTGTTTACCGCACCGATGCGTTTTGCAATCTCGCTTACCGAATCAAGAAACGGGATTACCGTTTGTTTGTATGGAATTGTAACGTTTATTGCCTCGAAATCCTTCTTTTCGAAAAAGGGTTTTATTTCTTCCTCGTCAAGCTCGATCAATTCGTATTTATAATCGGCAAGGCGGGAATGTATTTCTTTTGAAAAGCTATGTGTCAGTTTCTTGCCGATACATCCGTATTTTTTCATTCTATTTAATCCAATCCGTGCCGTATCGCATTGCCAACATATCGCACATCACGATTGCTGCCGCAGAATCTTGGACAACTCTTGCTCTATGTACGATCGCAGGGTCGTGTCTTCCCTTCGCTTCTATTACCGTTTCGGTCATAGTTTTGAAATCGATCGTATTCTGAATTTTGAATATTGTCGGGGTCGGTTTTATTGCTGTACGGAAGATTATCGGCATACCGTTCGTGATACCGCCGTTTATACCGCCGTTGTTGTTTGTGGTGGTTATTACCCTTCCGTTTTCAATACGCATTTCATCGTTCGCTTCGCTTCCGTACATATCGGAAATTGCAAATCCGGCGCCAAATTCAATGCCCTTTACGGCAGGTATCGAAAACATCATATGGGAAAGCATACCTTCAAGAGAATCAAACCAAGGTTCGCCCACACCTTCGGGCATACCTATTATTGCGGTTTCAAGAACACCGCCGACGCTGTCACCTTCGGCAGACGCCGAAAGTATCGCTTTTTTCATCTTCTCGCCGTTTTCATCGTCGAGAACGGCAAAAGTTTTTGTGTTTAATGTATTAATATCCGACGACAAATCGCAAAACTCTCTATCAGAAACAGAGGCGCATTTTTTGACGTGGGTCCCGATATAGATTCCCTTTTGTTCCAACGCATATTTACATATTGCGCCGACGGCAACCAATGCAGCCGTAATTCTTCCGCTGAAGTGTCCGCCACCACGAGAATCTTGATAGCCGTGGTATTTACATTCGGCGGTATAATCGGCATGGGAAGGACGGGCAACCGTCTTCATTTCTGAATAATCGCCACTTTTTGTGTTTTCGTTGGGGATGAGAATGGTTATCGGTGTGCCTGTTGTTTTGTTGTTGACAACACCGCTGACGATTTTATAGTTATCTGCTTCTTTTCGGGGAGTTGATATATCACCGTTCGGACGGCGAAGGGTTAGCATATTCTTGATATACTCGTGGTTTATCTCTATTCCCGATGCCAAGCCGTCGATGACAGCACCGATATATTCGCCGTGGCTTTCTCCAAAAAGTGTTACTGCCACGCTATTTCCAAAAGTATTTTTCATTCCTCAATACCTTCCAAAACTTTCTTTGCCATTTCGATGACATCAAGGCACTTCATCGTTTTCATCTCGAAACTGCCGACGGATTTTACTGTTGTAATCGTTACAGTATCGCCGTCTGCTTTCTTATCGTAAAATGCAGCTTCGGTGATTTTCTCCCAATCGTAATTGAGTTTACGGTATAAATTGCATTTTTTCAAGACGTTAATTACTCTGGCACGAATCGATTCGTCACACATAGGAATCATACCGAGTGCAACACACTCGCCGTGATAGAGTTCACTCATTCGCTCGCTACTCTCGATTCCGTGACCTATGGTATGTCCGAAATTGAGAATTTTGCGAAGGCCCGATTCTTTTTCGTCTTGCTCGACGACTGATTTCTTTATATTCAGCGAACGAACGATAATTTCGTCAATATTGCTCATTATATCTTTATTTTCGAAAATATCGAAAAGTTCTTTATCGGAAGTGAGCGACATTTTTATGGCTTCTGCAAGACCGTTTGATATCTGTCTTTCGGGAAGCGTATTCAAAAGTTCGGGGTCGATAAGAACCTTTTTCGGCTGATAAAACGCGCCGACGATATTCTTCACGTTCCCGAAATTGATTGCCGTTTTTCCGCCGATTGACGAATCGATTTGTGAAAGCAGTGTCGTGGGGATATTATAAAAATCAACACCCCTCATATATGCCGAAGCAACAAAGCCGGAAAGATCTCCTACAACTCCTCCGCCAACGGCAACAACGCAATCTTTTCGAGAAAAGCCGTTATCGAGCATAGTTTGAAGCAGACTCTCGAACACGTCAAGGCATTTCGATGCTTCGCCCTGTTCGATTTTATAAATCACAGCATTCTTACTCTGATTCGCAATCAATTTTGCATATTCTTCGGGAACACCGGAATCGGTTACGACAAGCACGTTTCTATTCAAATTCAAATGTGCTTTTGCTTTCGAAAGAATGCCTCTTTCCACAATTATATCGTAGCTATGTTCATTCAAATTCATATGAATTATATCATCTTGTAAACTATATTGATAGTTTTTTGAGATGGACATCATATTTCTCAGATAATCGATATAATAGCCCTTAAACGCGTCGTCTTCGATGTATGCAGAATTACGCTCGATCAATTCGTTTTCACGGTTTTGGTCAAAAATAGGAAGCCCATATTCTTTTTTATGTTCATAAACCATTTCGGCGGCTCTCATACGTTCGACAAACAGCTTTGCCATTTGTTCGTCCACCGAATTTATGATTTTTCTTGCTTCTTCTAATTTATTTGACATTCTTTTCACCCTTAAAGTTTTTCTGCGATATCAAAAATGAGTCTTTCGGTCTTTTCCCAACCGAGGCAAGGGTCTGTGATGGATTTTCCGAAGATTCTTTCTTCGGGCTTACAAGCACCGTCTTCGAGATAGCTTTCGATCATCAAGCCCTTGACAAGTTGTTTGATATCGGGATTTTGGCTACGGCTGTATACGACATCTTTTGCGATACGAATCTGTTCAAGATATTTTTTACCGGAGTTATTATGGTTTGTATCAACGATAACCGAAGGATTGATAAGGTTGAATTTCTCATAAATCTCTTTGACGTGAAGCAAATCTTCATAATGATAGTTCGAAACGTTTCTGCCCGCATAGTCAACGTAACCGCGCAAAATTGCATGTGCATAAGGGTTACCTTCGCTAGTTACTTCCCAACCGCGATATAAGAAAGTATGGCTTGACTGTGCGGCTACGATCGAGTTCATCATAACGTTCAAGTCTCCGCCTGTGGGGTTCTTCATACCGACGGGTGCTTCGATACCACTTGCGGTTAAACGATGCTGTTGGTTTTCGACCGAACGTGCACCGATTGCAACGTAGGACAGCAAATCGGAAAGATAACGGTAATTTTCGGGATATAACATTTCGTCAGCGCACGAAAAATCATAATCACGAAGTGCAGCCAAATGAAGTTCGCGAATCGCAACGATACCCTTATACATATCGGGTTTTGCTTCGGGGTCAGGTTGATGAAGCATACCTTTATAGCCCTGACCTGTGGTTCTGGGTTTGTTCGTATAGATACGCGGAATAATAATTATTTTATCGGAAACCTGTTCCTCGAGTCTGCGAAGGCGGGAGATATATTCCAGTACCGGTTCGCTGTGGTCTGCCGAACAAGGACCGATGATAAGTATGAACTTATCCAAACTACCCTCAAATACCGCGCGGATATTTGCATCGCGTTCTGCTTTGACCTGTTCCATGCGTTCGGTGAGCGGATATTCTTTTTTGACATCCTTCGGGATCGGGAGTTTTCTATGGAAATTCATTTGCATTGTAGTGTACCTCGCTGACGTTTCAAAAACAAAAAATCCGCACTTCTATATGCCTTGAAAGCATAGTGAATGCGGACTGCCGTTATATTTAATCCGAAGAAATTATGCTTCGATGATTACATAAGACGGGCAGCCCTTTTTAAAATAATTAAAGTAAAACGAAAACTTATTATTCATCATTTTAACTGCCTCCTCTATGCTTTATTACTAATCATCATAACACGTTAAAACGTCAAAGTCAAGAGTGTTTTTTAATTAATTGGTGGCATATCGATTGTTAGGTAAATAGGTTTTTGATATTATACCGATCGTAAAATCAGCTTTACTTTTATATCGAAAAAATAACCATCTGCGCAGATGAAGGCAGATGGTTATTTATATTTAGAAATTTCAAAGCAACTTCCGATGACGGTTTATGGCTTTATAACCTCATCATAATATCCGTCATCCTCATATGTCGGGCCGTTGCTTCCGGATGAACTCGAATCCGATATGATGACATCCGGATTAAAAAAAACAAACGTACCAAAATACACACGTTTAAGAAGAACAAAATCCATTGCATCGATCTCTTCGTTTCGATTGCAGTCGCCGCATAACGTTTGGACGTCGTTTAGTTGATACGTACCCATATATGCACGTTTTAGAATAACGTAATCAAGGGGATTGATATTCCCATTGTTATCAAGATCACCTAATTTTACGATCCTATCAGCGTTGGCGGATAACGTAACAGCGAAAACAGAGGTTAGTGCAAAAACAACTGCAATAAAAACTTTTATGATTTTTTTCATAAGTCCCTCTCATTCAAATTCAGAGAAATCTATTTCGACTTCGCTATTAATCTCGGTTTTATTATCATCCTCAATCTCATTTGAAGTTACGCATGATTCCTCGGTGCAAGAATCGTCGGAAGCATCTTCGGATTCTGACGATTCATATAAATCTTCAGAATCTGATTCCAAAAAACTTTCTGACATCTGTTCTGTTTTAGAATTTTCCGAAACGGAATCCGAACTGACGGATGTTCCTCTTTGGGATGTGTCACGATCGACACATCCCATAAGAAATATCATTATACAAAACAGTGCAATACAAAACGTTCTTTTCATCATTCACCAACATTCATAATCTGTTCAACCTGAGAATAGGAAACGTTACAGCTGCTGTAGGTTTGGGTTCCCGTATAGTTATTATAATATGTACGAAGCAAGCCGTTTGCATCGTTATAACGAATATAGGAACGAGCAACGAACGGTGTGTTCTGAGCGGCGGTCAATGCATCGCCCTCAAGACCCGCATAGGTTATTACCGCGGTATACAAACGATATGCATCACCGTTGAAGTGGTCGACAACACCGCTGCACTTGATATTTTGAACGTATTTATAGTCGGCAGAGGTATTAACACCGTTTACGTTTTCTGCCTTATACTGCAAGGTGTAATCTGCGGTATTGCCTGCATATTTCTTTGCAGTATCGTATTTTGCAACAACAAACCCGTATTCAGCACCGTTTTCGTTGCCTTTTATGGAATTGATTTGAGAATATACCGATTCACTCAAAACCGTGATGAATCGCAAACCGCTTCCCGCGACACCGTAATGGCCTAATTCATCCACCTTTGCATCACGGATTTGAACACCCATCAAATCATATTCATGATAACTGTCTGTTGCGGTTTTCTTTCCATCGTCTTCTTTGTCAACCTCGCCTAGCTCGATCCAATGAGCATAAACGTGAACCGTTTCGGTAATATCGTTTGTAAGGTATGCAGTATTCCAATTGATAGGTTCGCCGCTTTCATCGGGAGCGGTATACCAGCCCTTGAAGACATAGTTATTATGAGTATAATACTCAAATTCGGGTATATCATAGAATGCATCGACTCTGCCGTTTGCATTTAAGCTATAATACTCTCCTTCGGGAAGAGTCATATCCGAATGTAAATAGGTTCGGAAAACGTCGCTTCCGCTTGTTGCATCATAGCAGGTTGCATCCGTATTGTTTGCATGGAATACAACACCGCCCATATTTATAACCGCACGAAGCTCGCCTGTTTGGAGATAGTGAGCACCGCTTTGATTCGAAACACGGCCGAAAGAACCCAAAAGTGTTGTGGTTTTATCGATCGTGTTGCCGTCTTCATCGACAACAACGGGAGTTTCGCAGCCGTTGTCGGCATAAATCGTCGACGTATATCCGCCTCCGGTGTAGAAAACCTCGTCTTGCTGTTCATTCAATTCTACAACCGTTCCGTCCTTCAAAACCAACGAAATAACTTCGCAACGGTAATAATAAGGAACTTTATATTCTTCGCTCAACCATTGCCATACAGCGCATACGCCATAGCCCTTACCGTTACCGTTTTCGTCAAGTTCAACCTTGACAACGTTGTTGGTATGTTGAGTGATCACATTCCAATCCAAAGGAATAGATTCGGCAGGATGATCAAACCAACAAGTTATTTTTACGTTCGCGTAATCGGGATAGAATGCCTTATCAACACCCTCTGGCATTTCCACAGAGAAGGTAATATCGAGAAGTTCGGGATCGTATTTAAGACAAACGGTTACATAGTGATCGACGATATGATCGCCGTTTTCATGCACGGTATCTTCTTTTACAACACCGGTTTCCCAAACAAGACCGTCAAAGGAATAATCATCCACGACATAATAGCCGTCCAAGGTTACGTCAAGATTATAATCATACAAATCAGAAAGATTTGTGAACATATAGGGAATTTCGATTATATCCAAAGCGACGTTATCGCCATGAGAGTGCCATTGACTGCGATCATATTCCTTCAACGTGCCGTCAACAAGGGAAAATTCCTCGGAAGAATCGGCAGTCTTGCTCATAAGCTGAGCTCTGATGATCTTTTCATAGTTACCTGCAAGTCCGTTATCGTCAGTAGTGTGGTCGATAACAACCTGCATATGTACGTTAACCTTTTTCCATTTTGCATAGAAAGTTACGTCTTCGGCAACGGAAGCATCAATGGTGTTTCCGACAAGGGGATTTGCGAAGGACTCGTCGGTATACCAACCGTCGAACTCATATCCTTCTCTATACGGAATGACCCCGGTCAAATCCGTCGTGTAGCTCCAAGTATGGCTATGCGGATGGGGACCGTAGATCGCGCCGCCGTTGAGCTCATAATTGACACTATACGTTTTCGGAACAAGGGTAGCTACAAGCAATTTATTTTGAGCTTGGGTGTTTTTATCAAAATAGGCGGGGGCTTGATATTCCACGTCGAAATAGGGATTGTCTCCAAACATGGTTGTCTTGCCGTCAGACGTGGTGCTCTGCAATCTTATACCGTAGTCATAGATAGTCGAGCCGTCATAAACGCTCACCCAAACGGGAATACTGCCGTTTCCGATTCCGTTGTCGAGAAGAACGTCATATCCTTGATAAGTGTCTCCGTAAATCATCTGGCTTATTACAGTCCACTGAGAAGGATCCACGACAGAAGCATCGCCGTTATCATATGTGACGAGTATCTCGCTGTTATCGGGACGGAAGCCTTCGCCTATGGGCGTAGAATCAACCTTGAATTCCAAATCAAAGGACGGAGGAACAAATTCGAGGAAGGCATTAACCGTAGCAACGTTGTCTCCGTTAAGCAACGCTTCGAAGTCTTTCTCGTTATATACGTCATAATCATGACGGTTGCCTATACTGTTGGGTTCATTTTGATATTCGCCGTCATAGTTTGCCGTTACGATTTCGATTCGATAAACGCTTCCGTCGTCGGGAAGGTTTTCGAAGTAATACGGCGCAGTGCCAACCAATTCACCGTTGGGATCTATACCGTAATACAAATTCAAAGTATCTTGAGCCACGGACTCAAAATAGCCGTTTGAAGTCTGTTTTTGCAAAAGCACGACGATGGATTCTATTCTATCTTGCTCGTGAATCGTATGCAATGTCGTGCTTCCGTCACCATTTTCAAGGGTATATGTTGCCGCAACGGTTATATGTCCATTGATCGATATCGGATTTTTCCATTTTGCAATGAACGTAAGGGCCTTTGTGAGAGCAGAGCCGGAAATTACGGTTTCATCCGTCATATTGCCTTCATCATCGGCAAGATACCAACCGTCAAATACATAACCGCCGTCTCTTACAGGCATGTATTTCGAAATATCGGGGACTATGATCTGCTGTTCCAAAACTGTGTTTTCGGTGGTATTGTTCAAGGTTCCGCCGTTGGGAACAAAAGTGACTGTATATACAGGGATAGAAACGATTGCCTTTACGGTTCCCTGCTGTTCATCATTTTCGAACCATGCGCCCGTAAGCAAATCGTCATCTGATATATCGGGGTCTTGTCCACCGTTAACCTTGATATTGGCAATATATCTTTTTCTTTCGGAAGGATACGTAATATGTTCGCCATCTTGGTCTTCAGCATATACCAAGCTGCCGTCCTGCAATTCATACGACACAACTTCAATACGGTAACAATACGGTTCACGGTTATCTTGATATGCCCAAACAGGATAGCTTCCCGTGCCATTGCCGTTTGCATCAAGCTCGATTCTTTCGTATGTTTCATAATGCTCGAAGATGCTGTGCCAAGTCTTTTCCTTGGTATCATCGATGTTGTTTTCATACCAAGTCGTAACCTTTACGTTTACCGCCTTGGGCCAAAGCTCGTGAGGGAGTTTTTTTGCTTCTTCATTAAGCTCTACAGAGAAATCAAAATCGTATATCGTGGGATCAAATTCAAGTGTAGCGTAAATATGCAAATTGCCGTTTTCGTCGTATTCTTCGTTGATCGACACAATTTCATAATTGGTTTTAACCGCTGTCACTGTGTATTGATTGGATTTGGGAACGTTGGTAAGGTTTGCCTTTATGGGAGTATATTCGCTGTATTTTCCTTCGTGCGAATAGAAATAAGTATAGGCATCATCGTCATAATCGGATAAACCGTCCCAAACGATTTTCTTCGAATAAATTTCGGTAAAGTCGCCAACGTCACCCTCTCTGGTGTCCAACGTGAAGAATACGTTGTGCATTGCGTCGCTATCATTATCGTTATGGTCTAATTTGACGTGTAGGTAAACGTCGAAAATTTCGATCCACTGAGCCGTCAATTTATATGAGGTATTGATGGAAGATGTCAATAATTCGTCGGATTTATAAATCTTTCCGTCTTCATCCTTCCAACCTACAAACGCATATCCTTCACGAATCGGTTCGGTTTTATAAACGGAAACCGAAGAACCGATTGCGTAATATTCAACATAATTCGAACTATTTCCGCCGAGCGTACCGCCGTTGGGATCGTATGTGACGGAATTATAGAACAAATATCTTGTTCTGTCTTTAGATTCGATAAGAAGTATTTGTTCGCTTGCCTTAATATAAGTTTGACCGTTGTCAACCGAATAATAGATCGTATATGATCCGTTTTTGAGAGTCGCTTCGTAGGATCCGATATCTTTATGATCAAGTTGAATGAATTCGTTGCCGTCGACACTGACGTAAACACCGACATTTTCGGCACCTAGAACGGTTTCGAGGTCGATCAATTCTCCATTTGTAAGGGTTTGGGTATTAGGATCGAAAGCACCGTCCAAAACCACTTTTACCGTTCCGACGTAATCGGGAATAGTTTGCCAAACCGCATGGAATACCATATTTCCGGTAACCTTCATAGCGGCAATATCAGCATCGGTATAAATCGTGCCGTCCGCTCCTTCGAGGTACCATCCCAAAAACGTATAACCTTCTCGGTTCGTGACACCTGTAAACGCAGGAACCGTCTCATCATATTTTGCGGCATATTCGTGGTTATAGAATATATATTCGCTGGAAACACCGTCTGTATAGGTTACGGTATATTCCAAGGGAGTACCGTTATCTACGCTCATTTCGAATTTTGCAAGATAGTAGGTATCGGTCTGTTTTACATAAGGGATTTCACTGCCCTCAACTGCAACAGCTCTTGCATCGTCAAATTGGAAAACCGAAACCTTATAAATACGGTTTTTCTCGGGATCGATATAGGTTCCCGTATATTCATGGTTATCATTGAGCGCAGGCTTTCCGTTTTCGTCCTCAACCCAAGTTATAGTCTGTTTCAAATGAGCTTCATATTGATCGAGGATATCATAAGCGGTGAGAAACTCTCTATTCGTAACGCTGTCGGTCAAACCACCGCCAAAGTAAACGCTGTTCTGATATAATTCAACCACGTATACGGGAGGCACAACGTCAAGAACACCGTCGCAATGCAACGAGGAGTCGCCTTGTTGCTTAAGACAGTATCCCATAAATTCATTGAACAAGCCCGTTTCTTCAAATGCGGTTCTGGAATCTTCATCCACACAGGTTAGCACGGCTTCCCAGAATTTACGGACATTTTCTCTGAAATTCGCATCCGTATGACTTCCTGCGGGAACAAACTCATATTTATTGCCAGAAGACGAAGAATTTTCGATATAAACTACGGGAGAATTCGGTTGCGCGGCAATCTGTTTAAGAAGCGTAAGGTTTACCGTCATCGCAACAAGCGGGGTGTCGTCGCCCGAAGGACCGTAATGCACAGCTTCGTTCCAACCGGAATAACCGTTATCGGGCACGTTACCGTCTGCAATATAATAAACAAGAAACTCTGCAAATTCAGCGGTAAGTGTTATTGTGGTATTGGTCGAGCTTCCGTACACGGTCGTAGATTTTTCACCGTATCCGTTGGCATTAACGGTTATGGTATATCTCGTCAACCTGGATGTTTGGTCGCGAGTGAACTCATATTGACCGTTTCCGAGTTCTTGAACGGTATACTCGGTATTGTTGCGTTTAACAGTAACAGTCGCTTTTTCTATTCTATCACCGTTTTGATTGGTAATGGTAATAGTGAAATTCTTGTTACTGTTTGGATTATATGCGTTAGCGGCAATCGCCTGGAGCGGCAATAACGAGAAGCACATTATCACAACAAGTAATACACTAACAAACCGTTTAGCCATAATAATTCCCCTTTTCTTAAATAAACGTTATTTTTTATAAAATCCCTGATATTTTCAAAATCCGGGAATAATGTTCTCTCTGTGAAACGATATCTTTTGCCGAATCAACGGCTTTTTCCAATTCTTTTTTACGGAATATAATGCCTTTTACAGCTCGATGAACCACGCAAAATGGATATAAAACGATATATTTGTTCAGTATTCCGTATCTTTTTTTCATAGAATCCGCATCAAGACACAAAGCGCGGATGAGGTTTTTTCCGGTACGTTTGCCGTTAACCCCTACACCTGCATATTTCATATGCTTTACCGCCACTTCGCTTCCGTATGCACCGTTTTCGAAAACGTATTCCAAAAGCTCGATGATATCGGAGGTTGGTTCCTTCGATTCGAACAACACCTCGTTAATTTGAGTTATCGTATTTTCGAACCGTAAAACACCAAGCTTTTCTAAAGTTTCTTCGATGTATTTTCTATCTGTATTTTGAGACTTCCCGATACAATACACGTCCAAAAACATTCTTGCACCGGCGCCTGCGGATATAAAATGCTTATACAAATGAAACACCGCGCAAATATATTTATCCTCGCGGCTCAACACACCGGATGCTTTTGATACAATCTCGGCAAACACGCGTTTTTGACGTTTGGTGATGCCGCCCAAAGAAATATGGAGTTCGATATAGCTGCCGCCCCGTTTATAGTCGAAGTCTTGGCTGTTGGGATTATATGCCACATATTCCATTCCCAGCGATTCAAATACCTCTCTTGCAGAAACGATATCTTCGGGGTCTACGTATATATCAATATCACTGGAGGTTCGCATTAAATGTTCGGGATAAAACCGACGAGTTTCGGTTCCCTTAAATACCATGTGCCGAATCCCTTTTTTCTTGAATTCTTCACATATTTTTTCCTGCAAAGCATCGTTTCGCATTTGTTTGAGAATTGCTCTGTCCGCATCAACGGCAAGTTTTTCAATGCTTTCCCCCGAAACACCGCAATGGCTCAATGCAGAGTAAAGCAACGTGGTCAATTTGTTATACTCGGCAAATCTCACTGTAAATTCATCGGGAACATAGTCAACGGTTTTGCGGTTATTGACGGAATCCCCCAGGAAATTACAAATTCGAATCGATTCATTAAGAATCTCAGCATTCATATTATCACATCCGTGAAAATTTATTTTTGCAGGCGACCATACATTTGCAGACGAACTGTAAAAGTCGTTTTGTTGGCATAGAAAACGCCCAAATTCTGCCGTAAGCTTTATATAAAAAGCTATCGGCTTTCTTTATGGATCCGTTTCTACTGAATTCAGCCATATATCCTATTACCGACTGCGGATCAACTGTTTCGAAAACACGGTCGTTATCGCCGGAACAAATATAGTTTCCGTTTTGAAAGTTTATCAAGCGATGAAGCACAAGTTGTCCATCCGTTCTTCTGAACAATATGACGTCATATTTATCATAGCTGTTTTTTCTCTTGATGAAAACCGAATCGCGATGATTGATCAACAGCGGATACATACTGCATCCGTGCACCGACGCACAATAATACCCCAATTCGGCAATTATTTCTTCGGGACTACTCATATAAAATACCATTTTCTCTGCAAATTCGCAAAAAATTGTCCAGATCTTCCTTGGCAACCGCCTCGTCAACCTCATAATTTTCAACGATTTTGGAAACTATATCGGAATATTCCGATTCAGTCCGAAGAATTTCCCACACAAAAGCACCGGTTTCGTTTAATGCCACAAGAACATTTTTCTCATCAGCCGCCTCGTCAACAGTAACTGCCAACCATTTTCCGCCGAATTTACGAAGCTCGAATCCGTCTTTTATCTTCATATATCCCCCTCTATTGCAGAGATTGCAGTATAAACTGCTTCATCCTCCAAATTACAATGTAATTCAAACACATTAACATTTGAAATTAGTTTATCGAGAAAATCCAATTGTTTATTTCGTCCCTCTTTATCTTTCGGAAACAACGTAGAATCAACCAACGATTTTAGCGCATCTATCTCGGAAAGCCGTCTGACAAAATTCGTTTCATCTCGTTTTATGACGAATATGCCTTTCAACGGACAATTTAGGTTTTCGCCCAAATTCTCCTTGCCTTGCCATGGATTGCCGTAAGCGACGATATCATCACCGATACAGCGCAAAAACAACTTATCCCCGTTTAATATGCAAACCTTTTCCCCAAAAAGTTTTTTCCATTTCAAAATATGTGTGGTTTTGCCTGTTCCCGACGGCGCGGAAAATGCATAAGCTTCGCCTCGGTATATAACGGTTGCCGCATGAAGAAACATTCCGCCGAAACGGTATAAAAGCATATGACAGAATTTTCTTAAAACAGCCGTGACTTCTAAGACAAATCTGTTCTCGTCGCAAGAAAATTTCTTTTCGTATTCAATGTCGGCATCTGTTATTTCAATTTTTACTTCATATTCACCCTCGTATGAATACGGAGCCAAAAATCGCATAACTTCTTTGTTTTTCGACTCTAATTCAAAAGCAACATCCGCAATCTTAAAAACAGACATATGATGATTTCCTCGAATATTACTTATTCAAAAAAGTCAAATCCGATATAAGCATTATCATGTTCGCTTATAGAAACAGCCGCAGACGTAGTTATAACGTCGGCACCGTCAACAATACGAACATCTATCTCTATCGGCTCGTATTTTTGCTTTTTTTGATTGGCTTTTTCATTCATTTCAATTACCTCTTAATCAAAAACTCTAACAATTTATCTTCCGTTTTTTGAAAGTTCATCGGGAATTTGTCAGGCACAAAGGTTTATGGACAAAATCCCGTTCATTATCAATATTCCAACGTATCGATTTTTTCAAGCAAAATAGCCAACATTTCCTTGCATCTTGCGATTTTTGCGGGGCTTTCGGCTTCTTCGGGGCGGCGGATCGCGCGGCGAAGCATACGGGTATAGCCGATAACCATCGCTTTTTCGGCAACGTCCTTACAGACCGAATCATCATCGGTACCGAGATATGCTTTGAGCGACATATCCCAGAACTTTTCGCCCGATTCGTGAGGATATCCGAAGAATCTCATCGTCACTTCATGGTCGAGCTCGGAATAGCCGAGAAAAGCGTTGAACATCGAACCAAGCTCGAAAATCGGGTGTCCCATACAGAGAGTATCCATATCGATAAGCAAGGGTTCGCCGTTTTGAACCATGATGTTATTTGTATGATAGTCACCGTGCAACAAAGTGTTCTGCTTCGGAACGGCTTCGATCAAAGCGCGAAGCTTCTTGCCTTGGGACTCGGGAATATGCTTCGAAACGAAGTCAGCCCAATTAAGCGCAGTTTCCTTCATATCGGGAACGGCGTTGTCTTCAACCTCGATTTCGTGGATGCTCTTGAGCATATCAACGTAATATTTAACAGCTTCGGACAAATCATCGGGATTGTTTCGAATCAACTTCGAAACGCTGACAGCGTTCAAAAGCTCGGTAACTGTGCCGTAACCGTCGTCAACACGAACGATGCCATAGGGAATTGCGGTATTTACACCAAGCACGAAGGCGCGTCTTGCATTCTCGCGTTCCTGTTTTATTTCGGGGAGTGCATCCTTCGCAAAATAGGTTTTTATTATTGTTTCGTCGTCATAACGGTAAACCGCACCGTTTGCGCCTTTTGCGATGAACTCACAACCCTCGACGCTCATTCTCGGATATGCCTTTTCGATCGTAACCATATCCGTAAAGCCCGTCATATTGAAAACTTCATAAACATCAGAGGCAACGTTGATTATCGCAAGTTTCGGTTCTTCCTTGCGGATTTTCAAAATCACTCTCAATCCCGCGGAAGAAATATATTCAAGCTTATCGGCATCGATAACGGTATGTTTTCCTTGATTTTCGTTCTTGATGGCAAAAATCTTCGATTCCGCTTCCGCAGAGTTTGTTGCATCAACTCTACCCTCGATTGCGATATAAAGAATGTCTTTATCAATACGATATGTTACGTTCATATTATTCTCCTTTTCCGAATACAAGTTCTGTCAGTGTTTTATATTCGATCCAAGCCGAAGTATCGGACAAGCTTTGTGTCAATTCGGCAATCGTGCAATAATACCACGCTTGTTGCGAAATATCTTTTTGGTTGAACTTATCCCACAATTTGTCGCCTTCAACCTTGAAATCACGATAGATCGCGCGCATATTTGCAAGTTTGTCGCCGATCCAAACCATCAACACCGCGATATCGTCGGTGTTCTTCAAGACCTCCAAGGACTCTTCCTTTCGGATTCGCCAGGTTTCCGTCGAGGGACGATCGGCGCGTTTGTCCTCGGTTTCGGATTCAACAAGTTCGCGAACGCGTTTTCCGAACTTTTCTTCGATTTCTTCAATCGTCACTCCTGCATCCTCGACAACGTCATGGAGTGCGGCGGCGGCAATCAAGTTTTGGTCGTCCGTCATCGTGCCGACGATAACAGCCGCTTCCATCGGGTGCAAAATATAGGGGGAATCACTTTTTTTGCGTCGCATTCCGTCGTGTGCTTTGACGGCAAATGCAATTGCTTCGCTGACAAGTTCCATTATTCAATCACCAAAATATCGGCAAAGCCGGTCATTTCAAAAACATCCATAACCGATTCACAAACGTTGACAACCTTCATCGAACCGATTTTTTGCATCTTCTTTTGTGCACCGAGGAGAACACGAAGTCCTGCGCTTGAAATATATTCCAGTCCCTTCACGTCGAGAACGAGGTTTATTGTATCCCCGATATCTTCGTTGATTGTTTTTTCAAGCGAAGGCGCCGTGACGGTATCAAGTCGTCCGACGATCTCGATTATCGTTGCTTCTGTATTTTTCTTGATTTCAATCGTCATATTCGTAAATCTCCTTTATATCTTTTTCGCCATCGTCAAAACGTTTTCGCCGTTTTCATAGCTATAAACAAGCGAATCCATCGTCTTTTTCGCGATAAATATACCAAGTCCGCCGACTTCACGTTCATCAGCAGAAAGCGTTACGTCGGGATCGGCTTTATTAAGCGGATCGAACGGAATTCCTTTGTCGGTGATATAGAATTTGAGTTCTCGAATCGATTCGTCAAACTCGATACCGAGCGTCATATCGCCCTCGTTTTCGGGATATGCATAATTTGCGATATTAACGAAAATCTCTTCGATTGCAACACAAATTGCCGTTTGTGTCTTCATCGGACAATCGAATTTTTCGAGCGTTTCCTCGACAAATCCGATCACTTCGGGCAAATTTTCCGTCTTTGCAGGGAATATTTTTTTCGTCATACGTCCCCCGGATTTTCTTGGTTTATAATCGAACATAAGCATTGTTATATCATCGAATTGAGGTGTTTCTCCGACAAATTCATCGATATTTGTTTTTAACATCGGCAAGAGTTTTTCGGCCTCGAGAGAAGAATTTCCGTTCATAAAGTTCAGAAGACGTTCTTCGCCGTAAAGCTTGTTTTCGATATTCGTCGCCTCGGTGACACCGTCGGTATAAAGGAACAATCTATCCCCTTCTCCCAAAACGACTTCGCCGACACGATAATTAACGCCTTCCATACCCGCAAGAACGAGTCCCGCGCGTGTTTTCAGATATTCAAAACTGCCGTCAGCACGTTTCAAGAGCGGTGGATTATGTCCTGCATTGGCAAATTGAACCCTTCCGTTAGTCAAATTCAAAATACCCATCCAAGCGGTGACAAACATACCCGATTCGTTATTCTCGCAAAGCTTTTCGTTCGCTTTTGTGAAAATATCGTTGACAGTCATACCGCTTTCCGCAAGGTCTTTGAGAATTGTTTTTGCCGTCATCATAAACATTGCGGCAGGGATTCCCTTGCCCGAAACGTCGGCAACAAGAAAAGCAACCGTCGTTTCGTTTAGTTTATAGAAATCATAGAAATCACCGCCGACTTCTTTTGCGGCAATCATTTCTGCATAGATGCTGTAATTTTCGTTATTCGGGAAGTTCGTCGGAAGCGCGGAAAGTTGAATCTGTTTTGCGTATTCAAGTTCCTTGTCGATACGCGCCGCCGCTTCGGCGATATATCTCTTCAACGTCGAAACCGTCGAGTTTATATCGTCGGAAAGCGAGGAAAATTCCTCGTTCGAACGAACGTCAACGGTCACGTTCAAATCGCCTTCCGTGATTCTTCCCAAGGTATCGTTGATTTTTTTGAGATTATTTATGATTATACGTTTTATGAGGAAATATATTATAACAAACAGTGCGGCAAATATCAATACCTGCATAAAAATGCTCGTATAAAGCGATGCATCTCTCATAAACACCGCTTCTGTTTCGGGCATAGCCGCAATGATGCAATAACCTTCGACAAACTTGAATACATACATATATTTTAAGCTGTCTTCGATTTTTCCGTCGACGATATCGGCATAATAAAGCGAGGTTGCCGTTTTTCCGTTTTTCATCTCGTCGGACGGAATGATTCCGATTGTCGAAATCGGAAGTCCAGAATATTCATTATCGATAACCATAGAAAGTTTGTCATCGCAAACTGCAACAAAACCGCCCGTTCCGACATGACGGTTTTTTGTTACGTCAACAACAAATTCGTTAAGCATCGTATGGAACTGCTCGGCATCATAGCCAACCTGAATAAATCCGCCGTTTTCAAGATTAACAGCCGCATATTTTCTCCAAACCGAGCCGTCTTTTCCTCTCGGGCTGTATTCCTGAACGAAGGAATCCTTTGTCTTCAAGGTATCGACAAATTCCTTCGATTGTTCCTTACTGTTCATATCATAAACGCCGATTACGTCGGATTCTGTGGAGTTTATGATTATTCCGTCGTCATTAACGACGTTGATTTCGACGATTCCGTATTTTTGAAGCAAGGAATCGAGAGAAACAGCGCCGTCTTTTTCGTATTCTTCTTTGACCTGTTTTGCGATACCGAGAAGCTGCGAATCCGATTTCCCCTTTATATCTGCCTCAACGTCGTTGATTGCGGCAGTAAACACTTCTTGTGTTTCGATACGAACCATTCCGTTTTGAAGAACAAACGTAAATGCGCTCGTAATCAAATATGCAATAACGATACACAAAAGCAACCAACGCTGGAAGGTGTTCGCGATTCGTTCTCTTTCTTTCGTTCTGCCGACACGTTCGCGGCTTAAAAGAGTGACGATTATTATTGCAAAACCGACAGCCGCGGCGTTTCCGAGAATCATCGGAAGCGTTGCACCCTTGACAAACTCGAAGGCATATGACGAATCGGACATATTTGTGATGAATATCAAAATCATATGGATAACTTCACAAACAACGGCAATACAAATACCGTAACCCCAAGTGGACTTTTTATCGTCAAACATCAGTTTTCGAAGTCCCGCCGCCATAAATCCCGCAAGGATCGTGGCGATACTGCAAGCGAGTCGGGTATATACACCTCCGCCCCAAAGAACCGAAAACCAACGGTAAAGTCCGCCGATAAGACCGGAAAGGATACCCGCCGGTGCACCAAAAATAAGACCTGCCGACAAAGGCGCCGCGTCGCGCACGTTAACCGTTGTTCCAAGCCATTCGACACCAAAGCTCGAAGCAAATGCCGAAACACCGCCGAACAAAATACCGATGATGATCTGCTTCGCCATATACGGAAGCTTTTTCACGGGGGTATGCTTATCCGCGAGGTAAACCGAAAGAACAAGAATACAGTTCAGCAATATCGGAATTATTAATCTCATTCAATCACCTCTTATGAAAACAATTTGAACAACGCCTGAACGGTATTGGAAAGGAAATCACCAACCACACCGAGCGACAAAAGGAGTATCATATATATAAGCATACTGCCCTTGCTGACAGAATTTTTCGTTATACTGTAATAAAAATTGAATTGCCCCTGAAAATTGTGTTCACGGTTCTGAATCCATTGATATGTAATAACGTCTTCGCTTTGATAGTCCGAAGGGAAATATTCTTTATAGAGGTTTTCTTCAAGACGTCTTATGAGATAACAGCCCGAATCGTTAAGTTCGTAATTTTCGTCGATAGAAATTGAAATGACCGCTTTTTTTAACTTTTGGCGGTGGAACGCACCGATTCTTGTTATTGCTTCGGGCAGAAGTCGGGATTCATTGATACGAATCGAATACCCGTATTTTTCGGAAACAACGGGGGTTGTTATAAGGTCTCTCAATCTGTCGATGAGATTACCCATATTGACTCTCGGCTTGAAAATCTCATCGAGCGTTTTATGGGGCATACGCCAGATAAAATATGCTTCGTCGTTGGCGAGATGTGGTTGCAACTGTCCCAAATCAACGCTTATTAGCGTTCCGCTCGACAACGGCTCGGCTTTATATTCCAAAGTGTTTATATGTACAATATCGATTGTCTTTCCGTTATAGGCAATCTCGGAAGTATGATCATTTTTCTTATAGTCGATAATACAAGCAGCACTGAACGTTGCCTGAAGGATCTTCGTATCCTTAAAAAGCAGAGATACGTCTTCGATTTCGTCATTCGAAACAGCGAAAGGAACATAAACGTGCAAACATGAACTGACTTTTATTCCGCGGATTCGAACCGCCATATCAACATAGCTTTTCCCTTGCGGGTTGAGCCAATCGTTAATATAGACTGTACTCGTGTCATCGCCGTCAATCCAAACAGCCCAACCG
>JAZOSQ010000045.1:0-6821 GCA_045657245.1 Eubacteriales bacterium
CAATTTCGCGTCCGACAGTGTTCGGTTCGATAAGAAGCTTTGCATCGTTTGCGAAAGCAAGGTCGATGCCCGAACGTAATTCGTCGCGGTTCTTCGCTTTCGTAATACCGACAGAGCTTCCTGCGTTTGCGGGCTTGACAAAAACAGGATAACCGTATTTTGCTTCCGATTCGGAGATAAGTTCTTCCTTGTCACAACCTTCAATAGCGGTTATAAAGGGAACAACGGGAATATTCGCGTTCATACAAACGGTTTTTGTTATTGCTTTATCCATAGAAATTGCCGAAGCACAGGTGTTACAGCCAACGTAAGGAACACCCGAAAGCTCGAGAAGTCCTTGCATCGTGCCGTCTTCACCGTTTTTGCCGTGAAGCACGGGGAAGATAACGTCGACAGGGAGAATCTTGAAGGTTCCGTCTTCGCCGTTAAATTCAATCAAACCGTGATGTGCCTTACAGGGAGAGAGCACCGCAGGAGAGAGAAGCTCACGGTGCTGATTCCAAACGTGAGTTCTCATTTCGTCGGTTGTGCCGTGGAAAATCCACCATTTGCCGTCTTTCGTAATACCGACCAAAACGACGTCGTAAAGATTTTTATCAAGGTTTTCGGCAACGTTCGCCGCCGAAACACAGCTAACTTCATATTCCGACGATTCGCCGCCGAAAATTATTGCAACGGTTTTTTTCATAGATAAATCCTCCGTTTATTAGAAAAATAGGTTATATGCAGTCCACATAAGAGGGATAGTGACAATACACATCAAGCTTGTCGAGAGAACGATGTTTGCCGCCGCCTCGGAATCGCCGTTGTGCGTTTCCGAAAGACTTTGTATCATCGCCGCCGCCGGACAGGAAGAAAGAATGAATGCCGCCGAACGCACCGTTTGAGAAACGGGAACGACAGAAAACAGCGCAAGTCCGATTATAGGGAAGATGATAAGCTTTGAAACCGCGGCATAGTAAACACGGGTATCGGTGAAGATACGCTTGAGCCCTTTTGTGCCCAAACGCATACCGATGACAGTCATACAGACAACCGTCGACATTCTTCCGAGCATTTCGATATATTCCGCAAGTAACGGCGGAAGCTTAATTCCTGCCACGAAAAGCGGAAAAGCAAAAATATATGCAATCGTCGCAGGGTTCGCAACGAGTGATTTTATGCTGACGTATTTCTTGTCGCCCGTGATCATAACAAGGCCGAGAGTCCAAGCGATAATGTTCATCGACATCGAAAATGCCGCCGAATAGATTAAAACGTCGGGGTTGTTCGGAATGAGGTATTCAAGAAGGGGAATCCCAAGAAAACCGACGTTACCGCAAGCACCCGCAACAGCACAAATCTTATGTGCCTTGTCTTTTTGTATTTTGTTTTTGAATATAAACGAATAGAGAAGTATGATCGCGACCTGAGCGAAAAGCGTGAGCGCGAAAAATATTCCCAAATCCGTCAAAAGCCGTGTCGTGCAGTCCGCACCGTTGAAGGAATATATCGCGAGTGCAGGTTGACACACGAAAAGAAGCATTTTCGCAAATGCCTTGATGTGCTGTTCGCCCAAAGCTTTCGTTTTGACCAAAACATAACCCGGAACGCCGTAAGCAATCATCAAAAGGACTTTTAATGCGGTTATTGCAAACATATTATTTCTTGCTCTTTATAATTTCGTCGATAACACCGTATTCGAGCGCATCTTCGGCAAACATCCAATTATCACGTTCGGTGTCGCGTTGGATTTCTTCGAGAGGACGTCCGATATTTTCGGAGAGTATCTTGTTGATTCTGTCTTTTGTTCTACGGGCAAAGTTGGTTGCGATTATCATATCACTTGCCTGACCGCCCGCGGTTCCGATTACCTGATGAAGCATAACCTCACAGTTTTCAAGTCCGTAGCGTTTGCCCTTCGTACCTGCGGCAAGAAGAAATGCACCCATACTGCAAGCCGAACCGACACAAACCGTCGAAACGTCGCATTTGATACTGCGGATAGTATCATAAATCGCAAAACCTGCCGAAACACTTCCGCCGGGGGAGTTTATATAGATTGTGATATCTTTATCGGGGTCCTGTGCTTCCAAGAAAAGAAGCTGTCCGACGATACTGCAAGCGAGGTCGTCGTTGATTTCGTTAAAAAGAAGAATTATTCTGTCTTTGAGAAGACGTGAAAAAAGGTCATAACCGTTCTGTCTTCCGCCTTCGTTTTCGATAAAAGTAGGGTTGGCTATCATATTGCGCCTCCGAAATGCTTATTCCTACATAGTTTATCACATTTACAAGCTCTTTTCAATAGCAATTTACGTCGTGTTTTGCGAAATAAATACTAATATTCACGAAAAAACGTGTTTGACATATCGTGAAGAATTGGTTATAATCTTTTTATGAAAAAATAGGGAGGTGAATAGGAATGCCCTTGCTTCTTTCTCCGGCGGGTACTTTTTCTGCATTAAAGTCGGCTGTCGATGCCGGTGCAGACGAAGTTTATCTTGGCGGAAGTATGTTCAATGCAAGAATGAACGCCGATAATTTCGACAAAGAAGGTCTGAAAAAAGCGTCAAGATATTGCAAAAACGCAAACGTTAATATGCATATAACGCTTAACACCTTAATATATGACCGAGAGTTCAAATCGGTTCTCGAATACGTTGATTATCTTGCGAACGACGTCAACCCCGATGCACTCATAATCCAAGACCTCGGTCTTTTGAAGCTTGTTCGCGAAAACTTTCCCGACGTTCCTGTTCACGCAAGTACCCAAATGCGAATCCACTCTCCCGAGGACGCGAAATATCTTAAATCGCTCGGAATCACCCGTGCCGTTCTTGCGAGAGAATTGCCGATTACGGATATTTCCGAATTTGTGAAAACGGGATTGGAAACCGAAATTTTCGTTCACGGCGCAATCTGTGTTTCGGAAAGCGGCGGTTGTCTTATGAGCTCGGTTATCGGTAACCGTAGCGGAAATCGAGGCGAATGTGCCCAACCCTGCCGTTTGCCCTACAAAACGAAAAACCGTTTTCCTCTGTCACTCAAAGATATGTGTCTTGCGAACCATATCCCCGAAATATCAAAAAGCGGCGTAACAAGCTTGAAGATTGAGGGCAGAATGAAAAGCCCAGAATATGTCGGTGCAGTAACTTCGATCTATCGCCGTCTTATCGACGAAAACCGTGTTGCAACAGGAAAAGAAATCGAGCTTCTTGCGAATATTTTCTCGCGTTCGGGCTTCACCGACGGATATTTCGTTTCGAAGATAACCCCCGATATGTTCGGTGTCAGAAGCGACTCGGACAAACAAAAAACCAACAAAACAAGCGTTTATATCCCGAAAACAGAAAAAAGAAAAGAACAGCCCCGTCCCGAAGCAAAACCCTTCATTTTGCCCGAAAGGGACGAAACCAAGGTTTTGCACCCCGCAAAACAAAAGGGGATTGTACTTCGTTTTGAAGGCAGACTTCCGAGCGAATCCCTTCTCTCGAAATATGCCGAAACCGTCGCGAGAATCGACGTTCCGCTTGACAAATGCTGTGATAAACGCTTTTTGCCCTATAAAGAAAAAATATCGGCGGTCTTGCCGAGAAGTATTTTCGTTGATGAACGTGAAAAAGTCAAAAAACAGCTTGAAACGGCGCGCGAATTCGGAATAAAACATATGACGATATCGTCGTTCAACCAGATTGACCTTTGTGACGGATTCTGGCTTCACGGCGATTATGCGTTTAATATCGTAAACCGAGAAACGATTGCGTTCCTTGAAAGATATCCCTTCTCGTCGCTTATGATTTCTCCCGAAACCGACGGAAGATTCCCGAAGGGAAGTAAATGTGCGCTCGAATATATCGGCTACGGAAGAACACCGTTGATGTATACGAGAACCTGTATAATCAGAAACATTTCCGATTGTAAGCATAAAGAAAAATGCTTTGCGACCCTGACCGACCGTACGGGAGCATCGTTCCCGATAATAAGCTCGGCGAACCATACGAATATAATCTATAATTCTCTCGTCGGCTATCGACTCGACAGAAAAAGTGAACTGAAAAAATCGGGAATCGGGTTGATAACCCTTCTTTTCACCGACGAAAGCGAAAATCAAATCGAGGAAATAATAAACCTCGCAAAAGAAGGCGGAAAACCGAATTTCGAATACACAAGAAGATAAATCACCCCGCAAAACACACGGTTTTGCGGGGACCCCGATAAAAAATGCTTCCCGTCGGGGAAGCGTTTTTTGAAGTAAAAAGTAATAGTGAAGAAGTAAAAAGTAAGGAAAAAACGGCATCGAAAGATGCCGTTTTATGTTTCAAATATTCGAAATTATTCGAACCAGCCGGTGCCGGGATATACAACGTTGTCACCGGGTCTGCTTCCGACGGAGGGGAAGAGAATGTCGTGAACGTAGTTGTAGCTTCTCACATAAGTGTTGTCTGCGAGAATGGTTTCGCTTGCAGTGGAAAGATATGCACGATAGCTGATTTCCTTGCCCATTTCGTCAGCAGGAATGTTGGTGAAGGTTACGTAGAATACGAAGCTCGAGTAATCGGAGTAATCATAACCGTCAACAGCAGCGTCGATGGTTGCGGTAACCTTTTTTGCACCTGCGGTGGAAGCGGTGAGTTCTTTGTTGCCGAGGTCTTCGGTGTCGATATAGATGATACCGATGTCGGTGATGTCATCCTTAGCGATATCGGAAAGATATTTGGAATCATATCTTGCGCCGATTCTGAGAGCAGGAGTGCTTGTGTTGATTTTCGCACCGATGTTGGAAACGGGGTTTGCGGGAGCGTTAACCGTAACGTTATAGTTTGTAGCAGTACCGCTCAAAGCAGTGGACATATCAGTTGCGCCGTATGCAACGAGGTTGTTAACGGTAACGTTGAGTGCCTTGCCCGCAGCAGCAGAAGAAACGGTGAAGGGGAGAGAGAACGAAAGGGTATCGCCGTTGCTGATTGCGGATTTAGAAACAGCCGAACCGGTATAGCCGGTGTCCTTGGGCATAACGAAGCAGTAAATGCTGCCGTCGTTGAAGGAGAAGAGGTGTTCCCAACTCATATCGGAAGGGGTGGTGATGAAACGGGAAGAGTCGGTGGATTCTCCCTGATCATAGATAGGTTCGAGATAATCGCTGTTGTAAGAAAGGTTAAATTCAACAGCCGCGATTTCTGTACCGGATGTAACACCGTCAACGGTGATGACGATGTCGATTCTGTCGCCCGCAGTTACGGAAGCGAGGTCACTGCTTATTTTGATATTGAAGCTCGAAACAGCGGCAGACGCGGGAGCAATCGCCATAACAGCAAGAAGCGCCGCGACTAGCAACACGGAAAGAATTTTCTTCATAATAATATCCTCCAAATTAATTTCAAAACATATGCATAATAATCATAACACGAGAATTCGGTGATGTCAACACTTTTCGGGCCGGGAATTGTGAAAAGTGATGGTTTTTTATTTATAGCACAGAAGATATTTAGCGAATTTATGCATTTTGACGAAGAATAACAGAAAAAAGCGAAGCTTTCGATTGCTTCGCTTTTTGTGAATCTTTGCTTATTCGGTGATGACAGGGCTTTTTCCCTCGTCGGCGGGGGTAGGGACAGGTGAAGAAAGAGAAACGGTGTCCTCGATTTTTTTTGAAAAGAGGAACGCGTCTTTCGTTATATTTCCGTGTGACAGCGCATGAACCGGTTTTGTTATGATATCTATGTTTTTTTCGTTTTTTATCGACTTCAAAATCTCTCTGCCCTTGCCGTTGGCGGCGAGAACTTGGGTATAGGACGGGTTTTGCTTTATTCTGTCCGAGGTTATTCCGAAAACAAGAGAGATAACGGCACGGCGCACCCTTGCCGAAGTGTATATTTTGTCGGTACAAGCGGTGACGAGGGAATCAAAAGAAGAAACCTTGATGGAAGCCGAAAGAATTTTTTGAATCAAGCCGTCGGGAGCCGAATAGATATTTTCGGGGATTTTTCCTTCGTGCGCGATATTGCGGAGTGTTCCAATGAAGAAGGAATCGAGCTTTGACATATCTCTCGGAAAATCGGAAAGATATGCCTTTTCGAAAATTTCTCTGCTCTTTTCGGGAATAAGCGAAAGCATAGCGTTTCCGTCGAGGGTGGAACGTATCATCGAAGAAGACTTGAAGGATTGTTCTCTCCGAACGGCGAAGGGCTTTGTTTTTCTTCCCGAAAGCGAGGAAATATATTCGTTCGCAAGGATGTTGTTCGGTTTTTTGACCGCTTCGGCATATTCGTTTCCGAGAAATTCTGATATTGCCGTCGAGAATGCGTTGGGATAGGAAACGTTTTTGTTTTCTGCGATGATTTTCGAAACATAGTCGGAAAACTCTTTTTTCGAGGCAACCTCGCGAATTTTTATCAAGGTGTCAATATCATCTTCTGCACCGAACGCAAGATAATCACTGCCGATGGCTTCGGCAATAAACACACCCGCTCTTGCGAAATCAGAAGCCGATGCACAACACCAGGGAAGCGGAAGCTCGAGAACAAGGTCCGCACCGCAATTAAGCGCAGCATTAGCACGGATATATTTGTCGGCAACGGCGAAAGTGCCTCTCTGAACCACGTTTCCGCTCATAATACAAACGACGGCGTCGAACTCTTTTTTCAGTTGTTGAATCTGGTATTCGTGACCGTAATGAAACGGGTTGTATTCACATATAACCGAAACAAAACCTTGTGCGCTCATTTCCGAAAAATCCCTTGCAATTATAGAATAAAGGTAGTATAATGTAAAAAAAATTAATTGTCAAGTGAGGTAATTATGTATATTCTCGTTGTAAACGCAGGTAGTTCTTCTTTGAAATA
>JAZOSQ010000046.1:0-10995 GCA_045657245.1 Eubacteriales bacterium
ATTAGTTACCTCTTTTTGACGTATTTTTACTTATATTTCATCGTTTGCCGATGCGTTTAAGAAGGTATCCGAAAAATTACCCTTGAGATATTCAAAATATCCCGCCATTGCAACCATTGCCGCATTATCTCCGCAAAGAGATAGCGAGGGCATATAAAGAGTAGCTCCGTGCGACTTGCACATCTTATCAAGCGCACCTCTGATATGTGAATTTGCCGCAACACCGCCCGCAAGAACGATATTACAAGCGCCCTCTCTCTCGAAAAGAAGCTCAAGACGGCTTGTTACCGCACGAATCAGCGCTTCTGTGAAGGAAGCGGCGATATCCGCACGGAACTCATCATCAATAACACGTCCGTTTTGTGTTTCTTTATGAACAAGGTTGATAACAGAGGTCTTCAAACCCGAAAAACTGAAATCATATTCCGCACCGTCGACCGAACCTGCATTGAATTTATATTTATTCTTATCGCCAAGCGAAGCAAGTTTATCCATAGCCGCGCCGCCGGGATAGGGAAGTCCGAGCACGCGAGCGCATTTATCGAACGCTTCGCCTGCGGCATCGTCACGGGCACAGCCGATGAGCTGATAATCCGTATAGTCATTCACACGCATCAAGGAAGTATGTCCGCCCGAAACGACAAGCGAAACGAAAGGCGGTTCAAGTTCGGGGTGGGCAAGATAGTTTGCGGCAACGTGTCCGCGGATATGATGAACGGGTACCAACGGTTTTCCGCTTGAAAAAGCAAGTCCTTTTGCAAAAGAAACACCCGTCAACAATGCACCGATAAGACCGGGTGCGTTTGTAACGGCGATTGCATCGATATCGTCAATCGTCGTTTCTGCTTCGGAAAGCGCACTCTCGACAACACCGCAGATTGCTTCCGCATGGGCACGGGAAGCGATTTCGGGTACAACACCGCCATAAACAGCGTGAATATCAATTTGGGAAGCGACAACGCTTGATTTTAAGATTCTTCCGTCCTCAACGACCGCTGCGGCGGTTTCGTCACAAGACGATTCAATTCCCAATATCTTCATTTCTTAAAGCTCCTTTTGCATTGCGATCGCGTTCTTTCCGCCGTAAAACCCTTTTCGGACTCCGACAGAACGAAAACCGCATTTTTCATAAAGCGTTATCGCGCCGATATTATCTTCATCGACCTCGAGCGACATTATCACCGCGCCCGAAGATTCCGCTTTATCAATCAAAAACTTCATAATCCCGAAGCCGATACCTTTTTTTCTCTGGTTCACATCAACGGCAACGTTCAAAATCTGGGCATCGTCTGCGATGATATACATCGACCCGATACCGCAAAGTTCCTCACCGTCAAATGCGCCGATATAGGTCGCATAATCGGGGAGATTCATAATCTGGTCAACGCTCCAAGCGGTCGAAAGGTTTTCCTTTTCGATACGAACCGCGTCTTCCGCCTCGTCAACCTTTATCGGACGGTAAATCATTCTCCGACCATCCTGACGATTACGTCATAAGGACAAAGAACGGTTTTGTTTGCCGCACGGTCGAAAAGATAATATCTTCCGTCGGTCGCGCCGTAGAATACGACAAGATAATAAAGTCCGGGGTATTTTTGGGACAAAAGACGGATGAAGAACATATCATCCTTCAAAATATCGGCAGAATTAACCTCCACCGCCTCGCCCGTAGTCAACTGACTTGCAATCATACGGCAAAGGTCGCTGTCTTCCGTCGGGTTGTTATATTTACTGCCTTCGGGAAGATATTCCGCGTCGGCAAAGAAGTTTGTAATCTGAACCGTGTTCGTATCGTTATAGATAAACGCTGCGATCGGGTCGAAGGTCGCGAGTGTCGGTTCTTCAAAATCCTTCGCGCGAACGAGGAGATATTCTCCGCTGTCTTCAAAGCAAAGGAAGTTCTTTGTATCCTCAAACTGAACCTCGAAATATTGCTGTTCGGTTTCGCCGACCTTAACAGTCAAGAACTCCTCGCCTCTGTTTACGGCATAAAGACCGAGGGGCTTGACGTCAATATATTCGATTCCCGTTTTTTCATCGATAAATCCATATTCGGTTGCTTCACCCTCTCGTGAACCGCAGCCGACAAGCAATACCGACGAAAGAACAAGCAAAAGCGCAATGATTCTTTTCATATTAATATCCAATCTGTCCAAGACTGTCGTCGTTTTCGATCCAATCTTCCACGTTGAAAATAGTATAGTTTTCTGCGTCGTCACGAACGATAACTCTTGCGATACCCGCATTGATTACAAGACGTTTGCACATCTGACAGCAGGAAGTTCCGCCGACGAGTTCGCCTGTTTTCGCATCGATACAGGCAAGATAAAGGTCAGCACCCAACATTCTATCTCTCGGTGCGGCGATGATTGCGTTCGCTTCGGCGTGTACCGAACGGCAAAGCTCGTATCTTTCGCCTCTCGGAATAGCCATTTTTTCACGAAGACAGCTCTTCAAATCACAACAATTCTGTCTTCCTCTCGGTGCACCCGCATAACCGGTCGAAACGATAACGTCGTCCTTAACAATTATTGCGCCGAACTTACGGCGAAGGCAAGTACCTCTCTCGGTAACCGTCTGCGCGATATCAAGATAATAGTTAATCTTACTTCTTCTTTCCATCTTTTTCATTGTCGCGGTGTGGGTGAATTCAAATTCCTAACCTCTCCCCGCGAGACGTTTTTCATCGTTGCGGTGTCGGCTTAAATTTGTACCCTTTCTGCGATTCCTTTCTTTATTTATTGTCGCGGTTTTTTCAATTTCGCGATGTGACTCGGATTCGAATTCCTATGTCATATCCGCGATACAAATTGATGAATTTCACGCGATATCCTTTCAATTTATGTTGTTTGTTATTCTTTAATTTCACGCTCTTGGCTCCCCTGTGTAAGGGGAGCTGGCAAAACCGAAGGTTTTGACTGAAGGGTTGGCTATTAACATTAATTGATAACTACGGATACTTCGTATCCTACAACCCTTCCGAGTTTTGCTTCGCAAAACCCACCTCCCCGTTGGGGTCCCCGCAAAACTTGTTTTGTGGGGTTGTCTACACAGGGGAGGCACCGGCGTTGTTTCGAAAGCCAAGGTTTTTTCTAATTATATTATATATACTCCCAAAAATCAATGTATAAATATGGGAGACTTACCCAAATAACGCAACGCGCGAAACTAAACAGAAGCAAAATAGCTCATACGATCGCCGCCGTCGGACATACCACCCTTGAAGGTCTTTGTGTGCAAAAATCCGCTTTCCTTCATTGCGGTCTGAAGAACAACGTTCTTCGTCGAAACGTCGGCATAGATTTTCGTGATATCAAGTGTGTTCTTCGCATATTGCTTTGCAAGTAACAACGCATCAATTTCAATGCCCTTACCTCTGAAGCTGTCGTTTGCGAGATAGAGCGTAAGCTCACAGCGGGATTCGGACAGCACTATTCTGCCAAAGCTTGCAATACCGATAATCTCATCGGTTTTTGTGAACAAGCCGACCATCTTCGTTGCGGTCTGCTTCGAAAGCATCTCAAAAAGCATATCAACACGTTCTTCGTCATAAACGAAAGCCGGTTCACCGACGGGGGAAACGTATTTGCGCCAAAACGCACGCATTTCTTTTAGGTTCATCTCGCGGAGAGTTACTGTCTTTCCCGTTAATTCTGCCATTTTTAATTAACTCCTTTTATTTTCTGTCGATTATCCTTAAAAATCGGTCAACATACCATTTCTCATAATCGCAATCCTCAAATCCTTCTCGTGAGGATTCCTTTTTTATGCCATTTGCAGTGAGCGCGATATCAAATTCTTCAAGTTCTAAATAGGGCTCTTCAAATCTTTCCACATTCTCGTTCACCGTGGGCTGTGAAAAGACAATTTCTTTTCCGTCAATAGTGATTATGTAGTAAAAACTGCCTTCTTTTTTATACTCATAAAGTGCAAACGACTTTGTGCCGAAACCTGTTTCCACCTTCTCGACATCTGTATAGGCATATTCTCTGCCCGAAGGATTGATTGGTGTGTGACGGATTATCTTATCGGGTGTAACAACGAAAAAACTCGTACAGCAAAGGTAAATCGCAAATACCCAAACCAAAGGAAGAATTATTCTGCCGATTCCGCCTTCTGATAAACTTTGTTTTATAACCTTAATTTCTTCGATGTCGCCAATGATCTTGGATTTGAAATAGTGCATAGCCATCCCGCAGACCAAAAACAACGGAATAATAATAAGCCAAACAAGCGCAAATCCAGCCAAAGGGCTATATTCGAAGAAAAGCCACCGGTCAGGCAAAAGGAATGTTTTCATAAACAGCCCAATCACCTTAAACGAGCCGAACAATCCAAAAATAAAGCCGAATATCGCCAAAAACATAACGCCGGTTATCTTTAATTTCTGCATCATCTGTTCTCCAAACGATTTTTAAGCCGTAAAACTATCGGGCGGTTATATCGTTGCACAAAGATAAATTGCAAATCGAAAAGCATTGCAACGATCATCTGTATCAAAAACACAGGGAAACAGCCCCACAACAGCGCAAAAAACACGCTTAAAACCGAAATTATTTCGTTTATCCAATGGTCTGTTTCGGACTTGCACATCGTCGTCGCAAGCTCGTCAAGGGTGCGGTTTTTGAAGTCATACGCTTCGGGGTCGAAGGTGAGGACCTTGTCCTTCCATTTTCGTACCTTCAACATCCGAAAAATCTTCTTTTCGAAGGGTTTTTGAAGGAAAAAGCGGTTATTATAATCGAAATTAAAGCGTTTCGTTATCTCTCCGAATAATATTCGAAGCCCGAAATGATAAAGTATCATAAATGCAACGATGCCCGACCAAAGAACAAACTCGTTTCTCGCTGATTTTGAATAATAAAGCCAAAAGCAAGTAACGGCAACGGCAAAAACAAGCGCCATTGCACAATACATGAACACCGCAGGACCGCTTAATTTTTTTGATTTCATACGAAAGCCCTTTTATTCTTCATTCAACGCTTCAAGTTTCTTTTTTATTTTCAAATCTCGAATTTTCTTTTTTGCTCGACCAAACAAGCTCTTTAACACTTGTTTACATACCGCATAAATCAATCCTGTCACAACCGAAACAAGCGCAATCAACAGAGGATAATAGAATCGCTCGTCGCTGCCAAGCAGATTTTTCAAATCTGCTTGTACATAATCTTTATAAAGCAATATAAACAGCGGATGCATAATATAGACAAACGTCGACGCGGTTCCGAACGTTGCTATAAATCTCGACAATATAGGTTTTGTGGTGATTGTCGGGCGCGGTGCCAAAAACAGCAACAACGCAATGACCTCAAACACCACGCCAAGCGGCATTTCTTCAACAGAAACACCCTTGCTCTGTATATATCCGAATATAACACCGCCCAAAAACATAAGTATCAGCTTTGGTGTTGTTAATTTGAAGTTTGTTATAATCCGTTTTTCGTGTTCGCGGATGAAAATACCGAGCACAAACATCGGCAAGCCAAAAAACAGACCGTTTCGATAAATAAAATAACTGACAACCCACTTCGAGAGTTGTGCATGCGAGCCAAACGCAATCTGGAACGCAAACAACAGTACGCCTATCACATAAAGCGGCTTGTAGTTTATTTCTTCATCATTGTTGAAGAACGTAACGTATACCCACAGCACAAAATAACAAAAGAACATTGCCGCGAGATACCACAAATGGTACTGAACGGGATTATAGTGTATAAGCAACCATTTTGCTATTTTTCCCATTGTAAAGGTCTTTGCCACGAAATCGGGGTCTTGTGTCAAGAAATAAATTGCAAATATCAAAGTGCCGACGACATTCAACACAATCATATACCGCAATCTTTTTGCAACCTTATCGCCTCTGATCGAATAGCTGAAATAACCGGATATTGCAAAAAAGAACGGTACGGCAACACGTGCAAAAAGGTCTATATACCAGCCAATATTATTCGGAAACTCCGCGTCTACCTTGGCAGGAAACTTCGCGTGAATGAATATTACAAGAATGGCCGCAATCATCTTGAAACATTCGATTGATTGATTTCTCTGTTTCATTTATAGTCCTCTTTCTATGGCAAATCAAAATTAACGATTATCCGCACTTATTTTTGTTTTTCAAGCAAACAACAGTCTCAATATGGGTGGTAGCAACGAAATTGCTAACGCACGTCGTCGGGAACTTATCTACCTCGACTGTTGTAGGGAACATATCTACCTTTTATTCCCTCCACCAACCTTATATAGTTGCTATTTAACAATGCACTGATACGAATTCCAATCATAAATTTCATACTGCATTTTTGATCCAAATATTTTTGACAATAATCCCTTTGGCTTTTGGAAATGAAATATTGCTTTTTCCAATCCTCTTTTTCCAAAAAAATCATCTTCATCGTCTAAATCAAAAAGAGCATCACCTGACCAACGTCTTTTTTTGAGATTATTAGCTTCGATAACTGTTAATTTTCCCTTTTGTATTTGCTCAATATCATCTACTAATGTTTCTACTAGCATTTCTTCTTTAATATCGAACAAATCAAAACAAAATCCCCCGAATCGTAGCTCTTCAAAGTAAAATAATCCATCTTTTTCATTAAACTGGAGTTCTATATTCTTTTGACCATTATTACTCTTAATTACTATGGCAAGAACTTTACAAAACTTGGCATTTTTCGTGTATGGAAAAAGCATTGTATGATGCCAATATTCTTTTTCATTACTGTATTCAACCAGATCAAATGGAATATTATTATCTGTTAATAATACCTTTGCATCATCCAATGTCATACACTCACCACCTTTCGTTTTTTCAAAATTTCACTTATTTTCTTGACAGCAGACATACCGTTTCGACATGGTTGGTGAAGGGGAACATATCGACAGGTTGGATTTTCTTCACTTTATATCCGCCCTTTTTCAACACAAACAAATCTCGTGCTAACGTTTCGGGGTTACAGGAGATATAGACGATTCTTTCGGGAGAAAGCGAAAGTACGCTGTCGAGGAACTTTTTACTGCAACCTGCTCTCGGCGGGTCGGTAATAACAACGTCGATCTTCTCTCCGTTTCGGGCGCATTTTTCCATAAATTCGCCCGCGTCTTCATTAAAGAATCTTGCGTTTTTAACGCCGTTTATCTCGGCGTTTTTGATTGCGTCATTCACGGCATCGGAATTAACTTCAACACCGATAATTTCACCCGCTTTATCCGACATAGTCAATCCAATCGTACCGATTCCGCAATAGGCATCAAGCACCCTTTCCTTACCCGAAAGGGAAGCATATTCCTTTGCGACGGAATAAAGCTTTTCGGTCTGGACGGGGTTGACCTGATAGAACGATTTCGGGCTTATACGGAAGGAGAGTCCGAGAAGTTTATCGGTGATATATCCCTCACCAAAGAGGATTTCACTCTTTTCACCAAGGAAAAGAGGGGTTTGAGAATCGTTAATATTCCAAACAACCGTCGTGATCTTTCGGTTTTGGCGGAGAAGCTCGGAAGTGAATTCCTCTTTATGAGGAAATTCGCCCTTTGCGGTAACCAAAACGACCATAAACTCGTTCGTATTGAAAGCACGACGAACAAGAACGTGGCGGAAAAAGCCGCGTCCTGTTCTCAAATCGTATGCTTTTATCTTAAATTGTGTCAAAAGCTTCAAAACCGTTTTCGCGATTTTTTGGGAATATTCGTCCTCGAGCAGACAATGGTCGATTCCGACGATCTTCTTCGTTGATGCCTGATAGATTCCCGAATAAATATGTCCGTTGCGGAAGGAATATGCCGTTTGAAGCTTGTTGCGGTAGTTTGTCGGGTTCTCCATACCGATAATCTCGTCGATATGGCAATAACGACCGAGCAATTTTATCATCTTTGCCTGTTTGAAGGAAAGTTGCTCGTCATATTCGAGGTTTTGAAGCTGACAACCACCGCATTTTTTATAATTCGGACAGATTGCCATTATTTGAACGTAACATCCTTCATTTCGTTGAAGCAGATATAGGTCTTACCGCAGTTAAGAGTAAGCTCGGTTCCGTCCATATTATAGAACTTGATCGAATCCTTTTCGGTTTTCTTTGTCCAATAGATTCTCTGCTTTACACCATTGGAGATATAGTATGCCTCGCAGTTTTTGCCGCCCTTCCAGTTGATAAGGCGGTGCTGACCCTTGCTGTATTTTGCGTCCGGATCGTATGCAACGGGGGTGTGGAGAACAATTACGTTCTTGAATTCGAACTGTTTTCCGCTCTTGCCGTCAACCTGGGGTTCAACCTTTTTGGTTTTGGAGTTATAATAGGTCTTGAAATAGGTTTTTGTTTCTGCGTTGTATGTAAAACCGGATTCGTTCGAGCCGAAGTCGATATAGATATCGGTACAAGCTTTGCCTTCGGGGATAATCTGTTCGTTAGGATCGTCGGGGAACTTGAACGCTGTGCCCTCTTTGTTTTTAGCGAGGTTCATGTTGGTCTTGTGCTTTTCGGCTGCGGCAGGGAATTTCGGGCCGTCGAAATAGAGAGTGTGTTCGATTGCATAGCCTGCCTTGCGACGTTCTTGGTCACGAATGAAAAGGCTTGCGCCATAAGGCGAACTGTCATATTGAGTGAGTCCGAGAGAGTTAACGTAGCTTGTAATTACACGGTTCTGACCGAAGTTTACATAGACTGCATCGAAACCGAGCGCAATCGCAGCAAAATATTTACGGCAGGAACGCACAGAGCAAACCTGGGGAATCTGGGTATAGTCACCATACATACACATAAGTCTTGTCTGGTGGCCTTCAACGGGGATTTCGAAAACGACTTCTGCCTTGTCGATACCATATTGAGGCATAGCGGCAGGGATGTTGTTTACCATTATTGCAACAGGGCGTTTGCCGACAGCTTCGTCGGAAAGGTTATAAAGACCGGTAAGAATGTTACGGTTTCCGAGTTCGACAGGTTCTTCGCTTGTTTCTTCGGAAACTTCTTCGCTCGATTCTTCGGAAACGATGTCCGAAACGACCTCGCTCGATTCTTCGGAAGCTTCGCTGCTTTCGGGTGCGGTTGAAACTTCTCCGTCGCCGCCACAGCCGACAAGAAGCATAACTGTGAGTAAGAGAAGCGCTAAAATTCTGTTTTTCATTTTTTGTTCCTCCGTTTTTTTCTTTTTATTGTCGCGGTGTAGGTTGGTTTTGATTTCCTTGTTATACCCGCGATACATTTTTTATTTTTATTGTCGCGGTGTGAGTTGGGTTTCAAATCCCCACGTCATTCTCGCGATACATTTTTTATTTATTTTTATTATAATGAACGATATTCTTTTGGGGAAAACGAGCGTCAAAATCGATATTTTCCGGGAAATTTTCGACGAGCGCAACCAAATTTGTATCTGCGTAATAATAAATGCGCAAATTATTTAAGTCGAGCTTGTTTTTTATAAGCTCTCTCGTTTCAGGAATGTCGTCTGCCGTTTCTGTCATAGGATAAATATATCGGTTTTTGTTTCGGTCATAAAAGATAACCGCAATTATATGGTCACATTCGGCTTTGCTGAACTCTTTACGAATTAAAAAATCAACTTTTTCTACATCTACGGTCTTTTTATGGATTTTTATATCCGTTATGCTTTTTAACCTCTTTAATATCCTCGCCCTTCTTGCGATATATACCGCCGCAAGCGACAGCAAGATAATCAACACCGCCGTCAAAGCTATAACCGTACCTTTTTGCTCTTGCGAAACAACTGCACCAATGACAAAAGCCGAAAAAACAAAAGGAATGATAAGCGCTTTGCAGAATGACGTTAGAGAGCTTTTTATTATATTTATTTGTGTCGAAAGAATGTCTTTGCTGTCCATATAGTTTATTTTTTCTAACCTTATTTGCGACGGCTTTTGATCATATAAACCAAACCGCAAGCATGAGCAATTATTGCAATTACAAGCAAAGGTATTGTAACCGCTATACCGAAAATCTGTTTTTCCGCTAATTGATTGATTATATTAAAAAGACAAGCCAAAAACAAAGCAGCATTTCCTATGATTTGACAAATTTGCAGTTTTTTCATTTGTTTTCTCCTTTGTTGTCATTTTTTAGGTTTGTTTTTGCTGTAGTAATCGAGGCAATAAGTCTGCGACGGATTGAACCGCAATTATTTTTTAAGTTTTTATATTGTTCTTCTGAAATTTTCCCTTTTCTGAATATAAGCTCAAGCCAATATTCGGTTTCGTAACATTCTTTAAGAGATATTTCTAGCTTATTGATAAAATCTGCTCGGCTTTGTGCATATTTTGCTTCGTGAATGTTTGCGCCTATGGAAGAAGAGGAACGAACGACTTGATTTGTATATGCAGAACAACCACGCAATTCGTCACACAAGTCGGAAATAGAAATTGCAAAAAGTATTGCATCTTCTCGAAGTTGGTTTTTGTTTTCTTCCATATTTACCTCTTTTTGTCGATATTTTTGCTTCGCAAAATCGATATATTTTCGCTTCGCTCAAATTCGATATATGCTCACGGTGTTCGCATTCGATATGATATAAATCCCTTCTTGCCCCGCAGGGCATATCGAGGTTTTTTGCATATCTCGTCAAAGACGAGTAATGCAAAAAAGCATATCGAATGGCTCTGCCATATATCGAAAATTCCGTCAGGGATTTATATCGATGAAACTGCTCGTTCTAAAAGAACGACAGTTTCTACGTGCCCCGTTCTGGGGAACAAATCAAAGGGCGTCGCCTCGTTTGTTACAAAGCCCATTTGTGCGAAAATACCGCAATCCCTTGCAAGGGTCGCAGGGTCGCAGGAGATATAAACCACCCTTTTGCATCCCGAATTCACAACCGTTTCGATAACCGACCTGTCAAGCCCTTTTCGGGGCGGGTCTACAATGATAACGTCGGGGGTGCCGAAGGCTTTTTTACATTCCGCCACACCCAAGGATGCGTCACCGCAGACAAAAAGCGTGTTTTCCTCGGTTCTTCCGTTGAGAAGCGCGTTTTTCTTTGCGTTTTCCACGG
>JAZOSQ010000047.1:0-42264 GCA_045657245.1 Eubacteriales bacterium
TGCCCTCAGCTGCGATCGCCGACGATACGCTGGACTTCTCGTTCTCGGGACTGAAAACAGCCGTCATCAACCATCTCAACACGCTGTCCCAGAAGGACATTCCGTACAATCGCGCTGATGTTGCGGCATCGTTTACGCAGGCGGTCGTGTCCTCGGTCGTCAAAAAGCTCGATGCGGCACTGCGCCGTACGGGTGAGACAAAGCTCGTCATTGCGGGCGGTGTTGCGGCAAATTCCCATCTTCGTAACGCCGTTTCGGCAACAGCCGAAAAGTTCGGCGCAAAGCTCTTCCTCCCTCCGCTTAAATTGTGCGGTGATAACGCCGCTATGATCGCGTCGCAGGGATATTTTGAATATCTTGCGGGCGTAAGAGGAGATACTTCGCTTAACGCTTTTGCGACAAGTCATGTTTGAGGAGATTTTTGATGAAGGAACATATATATACGATACCCGTCACCGAGGCGTTTGCCGAGAACAAGGATAAATGTCCTTTTTGTGCACTTGCCGACAAGCTTGAATTCGACGAGCTTGATATTATTCTCGGTGCGGCGATGATGGAAAATGACGTGCGCTTGGAAACCAACCAAAAGGGCTTTTGTAACCGTCATTATAACAAGATGTTCAATATGAAAAACCGTCTTGGACTCGCTTTGATGCTTGAAACACATCTCGAATCCTTGAAAAAAGAGCTTAAGACGGGTAATTTCCTCGCTCGCGATATCGGAAACAAGAGTGTTTCGAGAATCGAAACGATGGAGAAAAATTGTTACGTTTGCGAACGTATCGAGGACAAGATTTCGAAAATGTATACCACGGCGGCATATCTTTTCGACGAAGAAAGAGATTTCCGAAACTCTTTTTCCGAAGTAAGATATATCTGTCTTCCCCATTACCGCGAATTGGTTCTCGCGGGAAAACGTGTTCTTTCGAAGAACGGTTATGAAGATTTGGTTCGCGCGGCGAATGAAAAAATATGCAACTATCTCGACTCCTTGAAGGACGACGTTTCGCTTTTTTGTAAGAAATTCGACTATCGTTTCGGCGATTTACCTTGGGGTGAATCGAAGGACTCGGTCGAACGCTCGATAAAGTTCCTCACGGGCGATAAAAAATAGCAGTTTAACCAAAATTTCAAGGTTAAAATTCGCAAAATTTATCAACAATTTTTCGAAAAAATCCCACAAATTTCTCGTGTGTATATTACATAATGTTTCGAGACGAATGTGGAAAACTCTGTGGACGATGTGGATTGCTAAAAGCCAAAATGCTGAAAATCAAGCAAAATTCGAGCTTTCTTGGTGGAAAAGTCGGTGGAAAAGGTGGAAAACCCCGTTGCAATAACGCAATAATCCACATTGGTTATGTAAACCGACTTGATGTATACGATGTATAAATTTGACCAAAAAAACGAAGGGATGGTTTCGTTGAAATTCATAAAAAGCGAAAACGGAATAATTCTTTCGGATTGCAAGAATTTCGATCCGTTTTTGTCCTGTGAATGTGGCCAATGCTTCCGTTTTGAGAAGAAATCGGAGGAGAATTATCTGCTTTTCGCGATGGGCAGACGGCTCGACATAAAAAAATGTGAATCAGGATGGTTTTTCGACGATATCGACGAAGAAGAATTCCGAGAAAAGTTCTTTTCCTATTTCGACCTCGACCGCGATTACGGCGAGATTATAAAAAGCTTTGCGCACGATAAAGTTATAACCGAAGCCGCAAACACCGGCTCGGGAATCAGAATATTCCGTCAAGACCCGTTCGAAACCTTGATATCGTTTATAATTTCCCAAAATAACAATATCCCCCGAATCAAAAAGATTATCGAATCGCTTTGCCGATTGCTCGGAAAAGAAGAAAACGGCTTTTATTCCTTCCCGACGGCAGAGGATATTGTTGAATGTGGAATAGAGGGCTTGGCTCCGATAAAAAGCGGGTTCAGGGCAAAATATATCTTTGATGCATCCGAAAAGGTCGCAAAAGGCGAAATCGATTTGTCGGAAATCGGGCATATCGGTTATGAAAACGCCTTGAACGAGCTTAAAAAGATAAAAGGCGTCGGCGATAAGGTCGCGAACTGCGTTTTGCTTTTCGGATTCGGATATTACGAAGCGTTTCCTATCGACGTTTGGGTCAAGCGTGTTATTGCCGAAAGCTACGGCGAGGGGTTCGACCCAAAAACGCTTGGCAAATATGCGGGGATAGCCCAACAATATCTTTTCAATCACCGCAGAAATAGTTAAAAAAATGTAAAAAATATGCCGAACCCTTTACAAACGAAGGTTCGGCTTATATAATGATTAATCGAAGATGAAAAAGGAGGATGATAGAATGCTTTTGCAGAAAAAACGTACTTTGGCGGTCGTGTTTATATCTGTCGTTATGGCGATATTGCGTGCCGTTCTCGTTTATTATAATATGGAAAAGAACAGTTATGAAAACGATACGTACTATCTTCCCGACAATCTTTATGTGAAGATGTTCAATGCATTTGCAATTGCTTCTGTTATTCTTTTTATTGCTTTTGCAATATCGCTTCTTTTTCAGAAAAAGACGAATATAGTTCACGATCTTTCCGCATCACCTGCAGGAATGTTGCTTCTTGCGTTCTCGATGTTCTTTGTTGTTGCGATTTTTGTTAAGAGAGTTTTAATCAATACCGAAACAATCGAATATATTGAGCCCACCGAACCGACGGCAATTTCGATAATTTGCGTTGCGCTGAGCCTTGTTTGCGGAATAATATTCTTGATTCTCGGACTTAAAAATGAAAAAACGATGCCGTCGAACGCGACGTTGTCGCTTCTGATGATTGTCCCGATGGCTTTTTCGGGATTGCGACTCGTCGAAACGTTCATGGAATCGAACGCAGCGCCTCTGGCTTCTTCGGGCGATTTTCGAATCCTCGGTCTTGCCTCGGTTTTGTTGTTCTTCCTTTATGACGGAAAATCGTATATATCACCGAAATCGTCGGTTATGTTCTATACGTTCGCATCGCTTTCTTTGTTGTTCCTTCTAGTTTATTCCATTCCGAATATCGTGTTGCACTGCTTCGGAACCTTCGCTTTCGACGAACGTGCGGCATATTCCGTTGCCGATATCGGTATTGCGGTCTATATCTGTTCGAGAATGTTCAACGCAAAAATTCAAACCTCGGTTGAAGAATAAAATATAATAAATTGAATATAAATAGAGCAATAATAATTTTTGAAGGATGTTTCTTTTGAAAAAATGGTTGCTCTATTTTTTTGTGTTTTCGATAGTTTTGTCGATATCGCCTTTTGTCGGGAGTAAGCTCGTCGGCAAGCGAGAAACCGAAGTTGAGGTTAATATAGACGGAAAAACCGTTTCGATGAATCTCGAGGAATATGTTGTTCTCGCTCTGCTCGGTGAAGGACAAGTCTGTGAATCGCTCGAATCGAAGAAGGCGTTGGCTGTTGCGATTCGGTCAAGATGCATGCATTCTTTGTCGTTCGGCGGAAAGCATATGGATTTCGATTTTTGCGACGATTATGCTTGTTGCTTTGAAATTGGGGATAGAGAAAACTGTGCCGATTCCGAGCTTGAAACGGTGTTAACCGCCACAAGCGAAACGAAGGGTGTTTTTCTGACCTATAAAAACCAACCTGCGAGGTCGCTTTTCACGTTGTGCAGTGGCTCGTCATCAGCTTTTTTGGATATTGCAGAGGAGTTGACACCAACGAAGGAAGAGAATGTTTGCGAGATACATAAAACCGAAACGACGATAGCGTATGAAGGTCTGCTTTCCGATAGGGAGAACGCTGTTTTGGTTTATGATGAATATAACGATTGCGATTTTGCCGTCTGGGACGGAAAATATATAAAAGGCAATGAGCTTCGCGAAAAGCTCTCGCTTCAATCGACGGAGTTCACGCTTGAATTTCGTGATGATGGGATCTTTGCGGTTTCGTATGGGCTTGGAAACGGTTTCGGAATGAGTCTTTGCCACGCCGAACAAATGGCGAAAAGCGGAAAGACCTTCGAGGATATTTTGAAACATTATTATCCGAATTTTGAGGTTGTGTTTGGGTCTGTGGAATAACGAAAAAGTTTGGGCTGTAGGGACAGGCGTCCTCGACTGTCCGCCACAAAAAATTTCGTTGTTTTAAACGTCTGTGAAATTACAATAATGTTTTTCGCAAATAACATTACCCGCAACCTTTTCCTTTGATTAACGAACGGACAGTCGAGGACGGTAAGTCCCTACAAGGGTTAAATCAAAACAAAGCCAACAACAAAGCACAAGTGTCATTCCGAGCGGAATCGGGGTCCCCGAGAAGTCATTAGACTTCTTGGGGTGATAAAACGAGGAATCTCACACAGGAGAACGCGAAGTTAATTGAAAAAAGACGGCAGGTTATCCATAATTGAGATTCTTCACTTCATATTCATTCCGTTCAGAATGACACTTCTATTTTCTTCTTCATTTTGTATTTTGAAAAAAATGTATAGACCCCTTTTGAAATGATAATAATATCCATTGACAAAAAACATTTCAGGGGGAATACCTATGAACGACAATTTTGAAAACAAAACTCCCGAAAAGGGAAAAGATTCGGAACAGTTTGTAAAGAAATTTGCGAAATTCTCTGCGTTTATATATCTCGGACTTGCGATAACCGTTGTGATTGTCGCAACTGTCGGGATTTTCAGCATTTCTTACGACTATGAAGAAAGTATGCCACAAGTTTCGCTTCCTGCGATCGACCTTGATTTTTCGGAACCCGAAGACGTTGTGTTTCCGACGATATCCGATTCACCTGTTATTAACGAACAAAGCGGCGTTGATGCAGAAACCGAAAAACCCGAATCCGAAGAACCCGACCGTGAACCCGTGTTCAGCCGTCCTGTAGAGGGTGAGATCGTGAAGGGACATAGCCTCGAAAACCTTGTTTTTTCACAAACGATGCAGGATTACCGTGTGCATCGAGGAGTTGATATAGCTTGCAAGCTCGGTGCGGAGGTTGTGGCTTTTGCTGACGGAACGGTTTCTGCGATAACCGATGACTATTTTTATGGTATGACGGTCGCGATAACACATTCCGACGGAATGGTTTCTTACTATATGAACCTCAACCCAGAGCTTGAGGAAAATATAAGCGTCGGTGCAGAGGTTAAATCGGGCGAGGCGATCGGTAAGGTTGGTACAAGCGCACGATGTGAACTTGCGGACAACCCCCATCTTCATTTCGAGCTTAAAGTCGACGGAACCGATGTCGACCCGAAGACAGAAATACCGCAGTAATCGCTTCGCTCTCGATTGAAAACGCACGGTTTTCAATCGGTTTTTGGAACATTGTTCGCTCGCGCCTCGTGTCTTATACCATAAACGGTATTCGACACTCGCAATGTTCAGAGGAGTTTTTTCCAAGGCGCATGTCCTCGGAAAAAACAGGATTTTTATTGTATATTCAAAAACAAAACCGAGTGGGAAAATCACTCGGTTTTTCGTTTACACGTAGTAGGTTGGTTTTTGACATACCTGTCATTCCGAGTGGTGGGTTTAGTATAAGTGTCATTCCGAGCAATCCGAACCGGGGTCCCCACAAAACAAGTTTTGTGGGGTGGTAGTATTGCGAGGAATCTCACTCAGGAGAAGGCAATGCATAGTATTGTAGGGACTTATCGTCCTCGACTGTCCGCCACATAAGATTTTGTTGTTTCAAATGTCTGTGAAATGACAATGGGATTTTATAAACAACATCACCCATAACGTTTTCCATAATTTCAACGTAACGGACCGTCGGGGACGATAAGTCCCTACATTTTCTTTATTTTCCTTATTTCACAGATATGAGGAACACGAAACTCAAAACACAAAAAACGGACTCGAATGAGTCCGTTTTATATTGAAGTTTTTGGGGGTTTTAGGGGGATTTTTTCAAAAATCTCCCTAAAAAATATCATCATTCAATTATCGCACCGCCCAACAACGTGTCGCCGTCATAAAAAACAGCGGATTGTCCGGGCGTGACGGCACGAACGGGGACTTCTGTTTCGACGAGAAGTCTTCCCTCTCCGAGCGGAGTTAAAACAGATTTCACGAACGGCGCACGGTAACGTATCCTTGTTTCGCAATTAATTGCACCTGTCGGAAAATCAAGCGCCGAGAAGGATGCGTTTCGAACTGTGAACCTTGTTGTGAAAAGGTCTTCGTTCCTGCCGAGAATAATTTTGTTCTTCGCGATATCACGTCCGATAACGTAAAGCGGTTCTTTATATGCAATACCAAGCCCCTTGCGCTGACCTATCGTATAGCAACGCTGACCGAGATGACGACCGAGGATTTTTCCGTCTGTCAACACAAAATCACCCTTCTTGTCGGTGTTGCCTACAACACGGTTGAGGAAGGAACGATAATCGCCGTCGGGAATAAAACAGATATCCTGACTGTCGCCCTTTTTTGCGACGTGGAAACCGTTTTCTTCGGCAATCTCACGAACCTCGTTTTTTGAATATTCACCAAGCGGTGCGTGGAAATTCGATATCTGTTCCTGCGAAAGACTCCAAAGAACATAGCTTTGGTCTTTATCCTTGTCGTCGGCACGGGTGATAACCCTTCTGTCCCCGCATTGAGCAACCTTGACGTAATGCCCCGTCGCATAGGCGGTCGCACCCGACTCCTTCGCCTTGTCCGCCAATACACCGAATTTGATGTATCTGTTACAAACAACACAAGGGTTCGGCGTTTCGCCCGAAGCATATGCTTTTATAAAATCGGCAATAACCGTTTCTCTGAATTCCTTTGAGAGATCGAAAAGATGATGGGGGATATTCAATGAATCACAAAGCTTTTTTGCGTCTTCGGCTTCGCTTGGCGAAAAATCGGGGACAAGCTCTTTTCCGAAGGGGATCATCGTTATACCTTCGACCGCAAAGCCCTTGTTTCTCATCAAAAGAAGCGAAACGGCAGAATCGACACCGCCACTTACGGCGACAAAGCATTTTTCGTTCATCTTATTCCCCTCCTTGGTTTCGTTTTACCTTATATTATCATACAAATAATACATAATCAACTCTTTTTCGTGGAAGAATGGGAATAAAAACGCTCCTTTAAATGTATATATGAAAACAAGCTACAAAAAGGAGAATGCTGATATGAAAAAGTTGATTTCATTGTTGTTGATATTTCTTTGCTTGTTTTTCGTGTCCTGCGGAAACGAAAACACGACCGAGGAAAAACCGAACCGTCCCCCTGCTTTTTCGATTCTCGAAAAGGGAACGGTTTTGAAAAAACACACCCAAAAAGGAAAAGAAACTTCGTTTTCAAAGGAAGATTTTGAAAATTGCCTTGGCGAGAGTATAAGTCAAATCACGGTAAACACCCTTCCGGAATCCGAAAAAGGAACGCTTGTATTCAAAGGTCAATCGGTAGTAAAGGGGCAAACTCTTCCGTCCGATTCGCTCGAATATTTGAAGTTTATCCCGAATGATAATTGCGAAAATGCTTCGTTTTCCTTCACAAGCGACAGCAAGGGCTATTACGGAAGCGATATGGTGTGCGATATCGTGTTCGCCGACAGTATAAACTCTCCTCCCGTTATCGAGGATAGCACACTCGAAACGGTTCGCGGTATCGCTTGCGCCGGAAAGCTTTCGATAACCGAGCCGAACGGAGATGATTTTACGTTGAATATCATAAGTTATCCCAAAGACGGCAATATCGTTTTTAATGAAGACGGGAGCTTTGTTTATACGCCCGAATCCGACTTTTCGGGTAATGATAGCTTGGTTTATACAGTAACCGACGAGTATGGATTGGTTTCTGAGCGCGGAAGCGTTTCGATTGTTGTTGGTGAAAATGAAAAAAACATCCATTTTGTTGATATGCAAGACGATTTGAACCATATCTATGCCCATAAAATGTGCGAAAGCGACAAGATGGTATACAGAATCGAAAATGGGAAATACTATTTTGACCCCGAAATCGTGGTAACAAAGCTCGATTTTCTTGTTATGCTGATGTCGGTGACAAAGCAGGACGCGGATATTGTCGCTGTTGCGGATAGTGTCGTTGACGATGACAACGGACTTTCATCGGGATTGAAGGGCTATCTTTCGGTTGCTGCCGAAAAGGGGATAATAAAGCTTGAAAACGGAAAGTTTGCGCCGAAGGAAAAGATAACTCTTGAAGAAGCGTCATATATGATTTTGTCGGCGTTGAATCTTCCGACTTCGGAAACCGAAAACTCCCCTCTTGCGACGGTGATAAAGGCAGGAATAGTCAATATGTCGGAAAATGGAATTGACGGAACAAAAACACTTACAAAATCTGACGTTGCAGAGCTTTTGTGTGCGTGTGAAAAATATATTACAAAAAACAACATATTTCGTGAAATAGATTGACAGTTGACTTTTTAAGTGATATAATCCACCATGCGAGTTTTCGCTCGTAATATTAATTTGGAGTAATATTATGGACAACAATATCAATAAAGACGAAATTGTTGACAACGAATCGGTTGAAAAAACCGAAGAAGTTGAAAATACAGAAGACGTTAATGCGGTTGATCCTGTTGAACCTGCAAAGACTGCGGAACCTAAAGTCGACGAAGACGAAGATAGATTGGAGCCTCTTTTGAAAAAGAGAAAGGGAAAAAAAAGAAAAACGATCATCGCAATAATTGCGATATTGCTTGTTCCACTTCTTATAATCGGCGGCATCGTTATTGCGTTTCAGGAACACTATCTCGGACTTATAACTTATGTCAGCGATGACGAATGGTCGGGTGTCGATATCGACGCTTCTGATTATGGTGTCGATGACGAGGATGCGTTGCCTGACGACATGTCCGGTTTCGTTGACACCGAAAATGAAACAAGCGGAAGCGACGTAAGTGACGTAAGTGACGTAAGCGGCGGAAACGGCGGAAGCAGCGGAAACAACGGCAACGGAAGCTACACCCCTCCTCCTTCGCCTGACGGAGATCCGAACTATGAAATCATCGAAGGATTGTTTGAAGAAGGATTTAATGTTACCGATAAATATGAAAAGGAAGTTATAAACATCCTTCTCATCGGCGCGGATACCACCGGCGATAACAGAGCACGAAGCGATACAATGATCTTGATGTCGATCAATACCATTAAAAAACGTGTTGTTTTGACTTCGCTCATGCGTGACTCCTATCTTCCCATCCCCGGATATAAGGATAACCGTCTTAATGCGGCTCATTCCGCAGGTGGCCCGAAGCTTCTTATGAAAACTATCGAACATAACTTTGACATCGAGGTTGACTATTATGTTCGTGTCGGTTTCGAATCCTTCAAAAAGGCGGTTAACGCGATTGGCGGTATCGATATTACCATTAATAAAGATAACTATGACCATTTTAAAAACCGTGGCAAGTTGAAGGGACTTACAAAAGCTCAAGCGACCGACGGTACACATACGCTTCATTTGAGCGGTACCGATGCGCTCGACTATGCTCGTAACCGTACTTTCCCCGCAGCAGACTTCACAAGAACTCTTCACCAACGCGACCTTTTGACACAGGTATTCAACAGTATGAAGGGCGCTTCGCTTTCTGAAATCCATGAGGTTCTCGAAGGCGTTCTTCCCTATGTTGCAACCGATATGCCCAAAGATGTTTTGAGATCTATGGTATGGAGTGCGCTTGAATATGTATCTTATGATATTTCCAATGCGCGTATGCCTTGTGCAGACTCCTTCCGTCTCACAAGAATCCGCGGTATGTCCGTTGTTGATATCAACGAAGAAGCGAACGCAAAATACCTTAAAGCAGTTATTTACGGTTAATAATCACCCCGATAAAAACGGACTTGTTTTTCAAGTCCGTTTTTCTTTTTTCATTGTCGCGATGTGGGTGAAATTTTGATTTCAATGCACTCGACCGCGATACGTTTTTTATTTTCGCGTTTTTTCATTTTCGCGATGTGGGTGGTTTAGTAGAAGTGTCATTCTGAACGCAGTAGGAAATAGAAGTGTCATTCTGAACGGAATGAATATGAAGTGAAGAATCTCAATTATGGATAACCTTCCGTCTTTTTTCAATTAACTTTCTCTTTACTCTGCGTGTGGTGATGAGGTTTCTTTTTTAATTTTTCCTTAAAAAATAAATCCGAGTTGTCAAAATTACTAAAAAATGGACACGCGATTTGTATTGTATGAAAAGGCAAAAACTATTGACAAGATAAAAGTGTTTTTGTATAATAGTTAAAAAGCGTCATAAGGGTGAATTTCGCCCTACGCAAAAAAATAAAAGGAGATCCTACCTATGAAAATGACAAAGAGAATCGTTGCTCTTGCATTGGTCGCATTCATGCTTGTTGCTTCTTGCGTATTTGCTTCCGCTACTGCTTGGGTAACCGTAACCTCTTCCGGTACTTATAACGTTGTTGACGGCGTTAAGTATCAGTCCTATTCTGTATACGGCAGCGACAGCGGCCACACAGAAACAATGCACACCCTTCAATTCCACCCCGATGATGGCTATATCGCTATCCCCTACACTCAGTATGCTGGTAATACTTCCACAGTAAACAACCAGTTCAACGCTGCAGTTGCAGACGGATATGAAGTTGTTGCTGCTATCAACGGTGCTTTCTTTGATATGACTTCCGGCACTCCCTACGGTACCATCGCTTCGAACGGTACTCTTAACTACTCTGCTCTTTGGGCAGGTTGTGCTGCAGGTAAGCCCGGTACCAACGGCGCGAACGACGAACTCGTAACCTTCGGTTATGACGGATCTATCGAACTCGTTCACTCTTGGCACGACTGGCAAATCTTCATCAACGGCACTTTGGCGGTTGATGGCGGTAACGTAAACATTAACAGACACCACTATCCTGCTGGTGCTGCAGCTGACCAATGGATTTCTTCTCAGGTTTACTACTATGACGAAAGCTGCGGTGCTTACACTGATACCGAATCCGGCTATAGAGGTGTAGAAGTTATCTGCGAAAAGGTTGGCAACACCGAAATGGGCTTCGGTGCTCCCCTTCAGGGTAAAGTTGTAAGCGTTCTCACCAACTCTTACCAAGCACCCATCGGCAAGAACCAATTCGTTCTCTTCGCTCTTAACGGCGGTTCTTACTACAACGCACTCGCTAACCTTAAGACCGGCGACTCTGTAACTGTTTCTACTTACAACAACGTATCAGGTGCAAACGCTATCCTCGATAGCAAAGCTGGTGCTATGTACCACTGCGGTTCGCTCGTTAAAAACGGCGTTGACCTTACCGATACCTACAATGAAATCGGTGACGGCCACTACGTTTCCACCACCTATTCTCAGTGGACCTGCTATGGTACCAAAGCTGACGGTACTGTAGTATTCATGACCACCACCGGTGGCGATACCGGCGACACCTCTGCTTCTCTCACCCTCAAAGACGTTGCATCTGCAATGATCAGCATCGGTTGTACCAACGTTTACCGTTGCGACGGTGGCGGATCTGTTGCTATGTACGTTTCCAACACCGGTTCCGGCAACGCAGGTTGGATTCAGTCCTCCTCTCGTGCAGTTACCGACGTTCTTCTTATCGTTAAGAAGACCAGCCTTGCTGACGACGAAATCAACGCTGAACTCAGCGAAAAGATCAGCGCTGCAAAAGAACTCGTTAAAGACGTTCCTTCTGCTCAGACCCTCATCGATGAAGGCGAAGCTCTTCTCGCTGCAGGCGCTGCAGTAGGTGAAGTTAGACCTACTCTCGTAGCTCTCACCACCTTCGTTGAAGAAAACACCTCTCTCACAGGTCTTATTGCAAGAGTTGAATCTCTCGACGTTACCAAATACAGCGAAGCAGTTCTTTCCGAAGTTCGTTCGCTTTATGATACCGCAGTTTCTCTCGTAGCTGCCGGCAACACTACCGGTGCTCAGGCAACCAAGTGCTTCAACGACCTTAAGGCAGCTCTCGCAAGAGAAGGCGAAGGCGACCTTAACACCATCGCACTCGTTCCCAACAAGTTCAACACCTCTATCGGTCAGAACGACTGTACAATCTTCACTCCTGCTTTCGGTACCGTTACTGCTGCTAACGCAAACCACAACTGGACCGTAAACATTCTTCTCGAATGGGATGCAGACAAGGAATGCTATATCGTTAAGAGCGCGAAGACCAACGAAGCTTGGGGCGATGCAGGCGCACAGACTCCTCCTTCCTACACCCTCACTGACGGTCAGCTCCTTATCGCTGTTCACGGCGAACTCGACATCACCAACAGAGCAATGGCAGTACAGGTTAAGGAAGGCGACGAAGCTCGTATCTACGGCATCGACGTTGATAACGCAGACCTCGGTTCTCTCGGTTACATCCGCTTCGGCGAACTCGCTGAAGTAGAACCCGAACCTCCCGTTGGCATCAAGGGTGACGTAAACGGCGACGGCGAAATCAAAGCTGCTGACTATATCGCTCTCAGACGTGCAGTTATGGGTACCTTCGTACTCGACGAAGCTGCAGCTAAAGTTGCAGACGTAAACGGCGACGGCGAAATTAAAGCTGCTGACTACATCGCTCTCAGACGTGCAGTTATGGGCACCTTCGTTCTTGAATAATTTGTATAAATTATAATTGAACATAACAAAAAGCTCGGGCTTGTCCCGAGCTTTTTCTTTTTTTATTGTCGCGATGTGGGTGGATTCAAATTTGTCACCTTCTCCCCGCGATTTTTTCATTGTCGCGATGTGGGTGGTTTTTGATTTCTATGTCCTCGACCGCGATTTTTTCATTGTCGCGATGTGGGTTGGTTTTTGATTTCTATGTCCTCGACCGCGAAACGTAAAAATTTGTTGTTTGTATTGGCTTCGTTGTTTGAAAAAAATCTGTTGTTTCTTTCGTTTATGTTGTTTCTATTGTAAGGACCTATCACCTCAACCGTCCGTTATGAAAAACACTTGAACTTTACAAACGCATATGCTATAATACGAGGTGGTGTAGTATGTCAATTTTCGGCATGATTTTCCTTGCAATGCTTGCATCGATCGGCGTTGGGCTGATGTTTCTCGAAATGATTCGAACTAGGAAGGCGAAAACGGCGGAATACACATGTATTTGCTTTGATTCCGCGCTTTCGGACGAAAGGTTGCCCGATATGGTGATAATCTGCCGTAACGAAGCCGAAAAAGAAGAAATTATAAAACGCATAACCGAAAGCGACGAAAGACGTGCGTTTATAAAAAGAATTTGAAAGGACGGTAACCGTTTTGGAAGAAGTCTATCTTGACGGCGTTGTTGAAGACATCATATATTCAAACGAAGAAAACGGATATACCGTCTGTACTATAAATTGGTGTGGCGAACCGACGACGATTGTCGGAATTATGCCTTATATTGCAGAAGGCGAAACGGTCAAGGTTCAAGGTGTTTGGCAGGTTCATTCAACCTTTGGGCGACAGTTCCGCGTGAACTATTTCGAGAAGAAACTCCCGACAACCGCTTCTGCGATTTTAAAATATCTCGCTTCGGGTGCAATCAAGGGAATTGGACCCGTTACGGCGGATAGAATTGTCGACAAATTTGGGGAAGACACCCTTGACGTTATCGAAAATAACCCTCGTTGGCTCTGCGATATAAAGGGAATCTCGCCGAAACGTGCCGATTCGATACACAACAGCTATGTCGAGCAGTTTGGTATGCGAACCGTCATGATGTTTTGCAACGAATTTTTCGGCCCTGCGCTTTCGGTCAAGATTTTTAAGAAATACGGCTCGGCTGCGGTTGATATAATAAAAATGGCGCCCTATCGACTGTGTGACGATATTCAGGGTATCGGGTTCGAAAAGGCAGATAGAGTTGCGATGTCGCTCGGCTTTTCGAATGATTGTCCCGAGCGTACAGAAGCAGGGATAATACATATTCTCAACTCTGCTTCGATGAACGGCGGTCATTGTTATCTCCCCGAAAGCGAGCTTGTGGAAAATGCGTCACGCATACTCGGTGTATCCGAATCCGACGTCTTGACAGCTATTGAACGATTGGTTTCGAACGAAAGATTGAAAAAGTTTTCCGACGGAAACGAAACGGCGTTCGCGTTGAGCGAGCTTTATTCCGCAGAGGTCTATATTGCCGCAAAGCTTCACGCGTTGTCGGAATTCAAGTTCCCGTTCGTGCTTGAAGGACTTGACGAACAGATTAACGAGCTTGAAGAAAAATACAAAATTAGTTATGCTGGCGAACAACGCGAAGCAATAAAATTCGCACTCACGAGTGGTGTAACAGTCATAACAGGTGGTCCCGGTACGGGTAAAACCACGATAATCAAGGCGATTCTCGATATTTGCGACATCTTGAAATTTTCCTGTGTTCTTGCCGCACCGACGGGCAGGGCGGCGAAGAGAATGTTTGAATCTTCGGGCAAGGAAGCCAAGACGATACATCGTCTTTTGGAGGCAAGTGTTTCGGAAAACGGAACACATCATTTCGCCCGTGACGAAGAAAACCCGATTAATAAAAAGGTTATCATAATCGACGAAATGTCGATGGTCGACACAAATCTTATGTCGGCATTGCTTAAAGCTGTGAAGATGGGAAGCTATCTCATTTTGATTGGCGACCCCGACCAGCTTCCTCCTGTCGGCCCCGGAAACTGTCTGAACGATATTATCGTTTCGGATAGATTCAACGTTGTCAAGCTGAACCGCATCTTCCGTCAGGCAGAGGAAAGCTTGATCGTTATGAATGCCCATGCGATAAACCGTGGCGAAATGCCGAAGCTTAATTCGAGAGATAGCGATTTCTTCTTCGTCGAGAAAAACAATCCCGATGAGGTTATGAATTTGATACTTTCCTTCGTTTCGGAACGTTTGCCGAAGAAATATAATGTCGACCCACTCGAAGAAATTCAGGTTATTTCCTGCACAAGGAAGGGTTCGCTCGGCACTTATGAGCTTAACCTCGCTTTCCAAAACAAGTTAAACCCGAAAAGTACGAAAAAGACGGAACGAAAATACGGAAACGTTGTTTTTCGTGAAGGCGATAAGGTTATGCAGGTCAAGAATGACTATGACTTAACGTGGACAAAAGGCAGAGAAGAGGGAAGCGGTATTTTTAATGGGGATATCGGAAGAATAACCGATATCGACCTTGAATCCGAAACAATGACGATTGATTTTGAGGGAAGAATCACCGAATACGATTTTTCCCAACTTGACGAGCTTGAACATGCTTATGCGGTTACGGCTCATAAAAGTCAGGGCAGTGAATATAGAATCGTTGTCATTCCTGCATTCGATGCACCGTTTCCGCTTATGACGAGAAACCTTCTTTATACCGCGGTGACGAGGGCAAAGGATATTGTTGTTATCGTCGGCAATTCTCGTTCGATAGGAACGATGGTCGGAAACAACCGAATTCCCGTTCGCCATACGGCATTAAAGCTCCTTTTAGAGGTGTTATGATAGAATTTATAAAGATGCCCCAACGTTGTCCGATGTGCAACCTTAAGGCATGTCGTGACGATTTGCCGGTTTGTAAGGATTGTCTTTATCGGCTTAATGGCATCATAACGGCAAAATGCGAAAAATGTAGAAAAAGCGTGTTCGAATGTGATTGCAGAAAGAGTGACGATTTCAAAAGCTTGTTCTTTTATGCAAACAAGTTCGAAACACACAGTCTGATTTTTTACATAAAAAGCGTTATTGATGAACGTTTTATGGATTTTATTGCGGAATTGCTTTTCTGTTCCAACAATATAAATCCAAAGAATTATGATGCGGTAACGTTTGTGCCGAGAAAACCGAGAAGAAAACGGATTTACGGTAATGACCAAGCCGAGCAGATTGCAAAAGCAATCGAGCGAAAGTTCGGCATACCTCTAATTTACGCGCTCGAACGAATTGGCGGTAGAGAACAAAAAACACTTTCTGCAAAAGAAAGGTTTTTGAATACAAAGGGAAGATATCGCTTGCGATGCGATCTTCCTGACGAAAAATACAACCGAATTTTGCTCGTCGATGACATTTGCACAACGGGTGTAACGGTAAAAAGATGTGCAGAATTGCTTCGAGAAGGTCTTTCCCGTCAGGTTGGTATTATGATTATTGCAAGAAAATGATTAATTATTTACGGAGATATATATGGCAAAGAGATTTTTCCGTCCCGATATGGCGTTTTATGAAGTATATACGCTGTCGAGCGAGGTTTTGAAAGAGCTTGGGATCAAGGGTGTTGTTTTTGATATCGACAACACGATTGCGCCCTACGAAATCGAACGCCCAACCGAAAAAATGAACGAATATTTCGCCTCACTTCGCGAAGCAGGAATAAAAATGGCTTTCGTTTCGAACAATGAAGGCGACAGAGTTTCGCTTTTCAACGAGGGCTTGGGACTTTTTTATGTTTGCAAGGCAGGGAAGCCGTCGCCGAAGGGTGTTTTGAAATGTATCGAGCATTTCGGACTTCCGAAGGACGAGGTTCTCGCTGTCGGTGACCAGATTTTCACCGACTGTATCGCCGCTCACCGTGCAGGTATCCGCTGTGCACTCGTAAAACCGATCCAGCCGAGAGAAAACCTTTTCTTCAAGACGAAGCGACTCCTCGAAAAGCCGTTTGTTAAAGGACTTGATTGGCTTGCGGCAAAAGACGTGAAAACGAAAATTAAAAACCTTAAGAAACGGAATAATAGAGTATGAGCGCAAAATTCGGCCCCGGCGGAAACTCCGAAGCTTTTAAGAAAGCGGGCGGAAGGTCAACCCTTCAAGCACCGGGATTTGTAAAAAAAATCGGACTTGATGCATACGAATACGAAGCAGGAAACGGAATAACCGGCTCTCCCGAACTTTTCTTGAATATCGGGAAGAAGGCGAAGGAGCATGGAATAAAAATGTCCTTCCACACTCCTTATTTCATTTCGCTTTCCTCGGTTGAAAAGCAAAAACGCGACAACAGTATCGAATATATCCGCCAAAGCGCCGCAGTAAGCACACTTCTCGGCGCAGAAACAATGGTCGTGCATTGTGGTTCTTGTGCAAAAATAACGCGCGAAGAAGCAATGATGTATGCGACCGAAACTCTGACAGGTGTCGCGATGATGATGCAGGATTGCGACTTCAAGACAATTGTCGGAATCGAAACGATGGGCAAGGTCAACCAGCTTGGAACGCTTTCCGAGGTTTTGAAGCTCTGTAAGATTTCAAAATGCTTTGCACCTGTTGTGGATTTTGGGCATCTTAATGCGCGTGATCGAGGCTCGTTGAATACGGTGGATGATTTCAAGCGCATTTTTGATGAGATATCCGAAACTCTCGGTGCGCAATATGCCGAGAATCTCCATTGCCATTTCTCGAAGATAATGTATACCGAAATGGGCGAAAAGAAGCACCTCACCTTCGAGGACGACGTATACGGTCCTCGGTTCGAGCCACTTGCCAAAGCAATCGTTGAGCTGGGCGTTTCGCCTACGATAATTTGTGAATCGGCAGGGACACAGAGTGACGATGCGCTGTTTATGAAGGCGATATATGAAAAAGAAATTGCAACAAAAAATAAATAAGCGCTTGCGTGTATCAACGTATATAATCGTTTGCTTATCGCTTGTTTCAATACTTGCGCTATTGTTGTGTAATGCTTATGTGCTTGGTTTAGCCGATGATTATATTTTGGATTTTTCCCAAGCAAAAGAGCTTGAGGACGTTGATTGTATAATCGTGCTTGGCGCAGGAGTCAATAAAGACGGCAGTATGTCATCGGTTCTTTTTGAACGTGTGTCGGCAGGGGCTGCACTTTATGACGCGAATGTGTCGGACCGATTACTGTTGAGCGGAGATCACTCACGAAAGGATTACAATGAGGTCGGCACGATGAAGGCATATATGACCGAAAAGGGGATTCCCGAATCGGTTGTCTTTACCGACCACGCAGGATTTGATACATACGATACGATGTACCGCGCGCGTGATATTTTCAAGGCAAAGAAGGTTTTGATAGTTACTCAGGATTTTCACATTTCACGTGCGGTATATATCGCTCGTTCTTTGGGACTCGAGGCGTACGGATATGCTTGCGACGGCAAGAATACATTCGCAGGATACCGAAACGAAGCTCGTGAATCTGTCGCGAGAACCAAATACGTTTTTAATTCAATATTTAAACCGTTGCCGAAATATCTCGGTGAAGAAATACCAATATGGGGAGATGCATCCGCTTCTAACGGATGAGAGAAAATTATGAAATTCAACGAAGTTACAATACACACAACAACCGCAGGAAGCGAAGTCGTTTCCGGTGTACTTTTCAACGAGGGTATAACCTGTTTTTCGGTCGATGACCCCCGTGACCTTGCGGAATTGCTCGAGAATAAATACGTTCCTTTTGATTATGTTGAAGAAGGACTTCTTCGTGAGGATGGCGACGTTTTGGTTCGTGTTTATCTTGCAGAAAACGAACAGGGCGCACTTCAGCTCGAGGGTATACTCGCAGGTGTCGAAAAGCTCAAGGCGTTGAACGAAGATTGGCTCGGATCACTCGAAACCGAGCTTGCAATAACCGACGAAAAGGATTGGGAAAACAACTGGAAACAGTATTTCCACCCCTTGCAGATAGGCGAAAAATTCCTTGTCGTTCCCTCTTGGGAAAAGGCAGAGGAAGAAGGCAGAACGGTTATCGAGATCGACCCTGCATCTTCCTTCGGTACGGGCAGACACGAAACAACTGCGCTCTGTCTTGAAGCTGTCGAAACACTTTCGCCCGAAGGCAAGAACGTTCTCGATATGGGTTGCGGAAGCGGTATTCTCGGTATCGGTGCGGCACTTCTCGGTGCAGACCACATCGACGCTGTTGATATCGATATGGTTGCGACACGTATTGCCGAGGAAAACGCAGAAAAGAACGGACTTCCCGAAGGAAAAATGGACGTTTTCTGTGGAAATGTTCTTGATAACAAAGATTTCTGGGACAAGTTTGCGAACGAAAAATACGACATCATTCTCGCAAACATCGTTGCAGATATCATAAGCGATATGCTCCCCTTGTTTGATTCCTGCTTGAAAGCCGACGGACGTATGGTCTGCTCGGGTATAATCTCTCCGAGAAAAGAATTTGTTCTCGATGCTCTCGAAAACAACGGTTTTGAGGTTATCGAGCTTAAAGAGAAAAACGATTGGGTTGCGATTATATGCAAAAAGAAATAAAAGAAATCGAACGCGAAATGCGTTCCCTCGAGGAAACCATCGAATATAATTCACGGCTCTATTATGACCTTGATGCTCCCATAATGCAGGACGAGGAATATGACCAAATCTTCCGCCGTCTTCAAGAGCTTGAAAGCGAATACCCCGAGCTTGTTAACCCGAACTCACCGACAAAACGTGTCGGCGGAACTGTTTCGGAGGGGTTTGTCGAGGTTGCTCACAAGGTTCCGATGGATTCCTTCGACGATATCTTCTCGGAAGAGGAGATTTATGATTTCGTCGAGAAGATCAAAAAAGAATATCCCGAAGCCGAGTTCGCCGTCGAAAAGAAATTTGACGGTCTTTCGGTTTCGCTCGAATATGAAAACGGTGTTTTCGTGCGTGGGCTGACAAGAGGTAACGGTATCGAGGGTGCAGACGTCACCGAGAATATAAAAACGATAAAAACCGTTCCCTTGAAGCTCAAGAAAGACGTCGACCTTCTCGTTCGCGGCGAGGTTTATATGCCGAGAAAGGTTTTCGCACGTCTTAACGAAAAACGTGACGAAAACGGCGAAAAGACCTTCGCAAACCCTCGTAACGCTGCGGCAGGGTCACTAAAACAGCTTGATTCCCGACTTTGTGCAGAGAGAGGGCTTGAAATTTTCATTTTCAACCTTCAACAGTATGAGGATATGCCGAACACACATTACGAAACGTTCGGATTTATGGAATCGCTCGGACTCACCGTTTCGCCCGACGTGACGGTTTGTAAGACTGCCGACGAGGTTGTTTCGGCGGTGAGAGCGATTGGCGAATCGAGAAAAGACCTTCCCTATGATACCGACGGCGCAGTCATAAAGGTGAATAACTTCGCTCTCCGCGATATGTTGGGAAGCACTTCCCGCGTACCGCGTTGGGCAATCGCATATAAATTCCCTGCGGAAATTGCGGAAACCGTATTGAAGCATATCGATATCCAAGTCGGCAGAACGGGTGTATTAACTCCCCGTGCGGTGCTTGAACCCGTTCATCTTGCGGGAAGTACCGTTTCTTATGCGACCTTGCATAATATCGATTTCATTCGCGAACGCGACGTTCGTATCGGTGACACAGTCCGTTTGCGTAAAGCAGGGGATATTATCCCCGAAATTATCTCTGTTGTCCTTGAAAAGAGAAAAGATGATTCGATTCCCTTCGAAATGCCAAGGATTTGTCCTTCTTGCGGCGAAAAGGTATACCGTACCGAAGGAGAAGCGGCAGTAAGGTGTATCAACCCGAATTGCAAGAGCCGTCTGAGCAGGAATATAATCCATTTCGTTTCGCGTGATGCGATGAATATCGACAGTCTTGGCGAAAGTATTGTTGAACAGCTTATAAACGAAGGGTTAATCAAGGATTGTGCGGACCTATATTATCTGAAAAAAGAAGATATTGCTTCTCTCGAAGGACTTGGCGAAAAGAGTGCGGACAATATCTTAAAAGCAATTGACAAGAGCCGTGAAGCAGGGCTTGAAAAGCTTCTTTTCGGGCTTGGCATTCGTCATATCGGAGAGAAGGCGGCGCAGACGATTGCAAAGAAGTTTGGCGATATAAATTCGCTCATAACGGCGACCGAGGAAGAGCTTTTGACGGTTTCGGATATCGGAAAAGAGAGTGCTTCTTCGATTGTTCGCTATTTTGAAGATGAAAACACGAAAGACCTTATAGACCGACTTATCTCGGCGGGTGTTTCGATTGAATGTAAAGAAAAACAGGTCGGAAACAAGCTCGAAGGCAAGACCGTTGTTGTTACGGGTACTCTCCCGACTCTTAAAAGAAACGAAGCCGAAGCATTGATTCGTGCCCACGGCGGAAACGCATCGGGCTCGGTTTCCAAAAAGACCGATTATCTCCTTTGCGGTAGTGATGCAGGCAGTAAGCTTGCAAAAGCGCAGTCGCTCGGTATTACGATATTGAATGAAGAAGACTTTTTGAAAATGTTGGAGGAATAGTTATGGACTTTACGAAACTTCCTCTTTTTGCAGAAGCGGAAATCGTCGTTTGCGGCGGCGGTACAGCAGGTGCATTTGCTGCAATCTCCGCAGGAAGAATGGGACGTGACGTTCTCGTTGTAGAATCGCTCGGCTCGCTCGGCGGTACGGCAACAAACGGACTTGTTTTGCCCATAATGTCAACACATATTAAGGGTGAACCTCAATGCTCGTATGTAAGCAATCTTGTTCGTGACAGACTTTTATCGGTCGGCGCAATCGATGCAAGAGGCGCAAATTTCGACCCGATAATGTTAAAGACGGTTCTCGAAGAATTGTGCGTTGAATCGGGTGTTAGAATACTTTACAATACCTTTATTGCCGAAGCGGTCGTTTCCGACGGCAAACTTACAGATATTGTCGTTGCCAACAAAAACGGTCTTGGCAGAATCCGTGCAAAGACATTTATCGATGCAACGGGCGATGCCGACGTTTGCGTTCGTGCAGGTGCAGAATACAGTAAGGGCAACCCCAAAAACGGCAAGAACCAGCCCATCTCGCTTAGATATATCGTTTCGGGTGTCGATCAAGACGAATTCGGCAGACTTCTAAACGAAGAAGCAAGCAGAACCGGACTTTGGGGTACTGCTTGTTACAGCGAAGGTGTTATCTATGCCGCTTGCTGCGTTGGTGACGATTGGGCATTGAACGATATTTTCCTTAAAGCTATCGAAAACGGCGATTTACTCCTCGAGGATAAAGCATATTGGCAGGGATTCTCGGTGACGGGAAGAAAGGGCTGTGTTGCGTTCAACAACCCCGAATTTTTCGTTGATACCGACGGCACAAACCCCGAACATCTCACAAAAGCACAAATAAACGGCAAAAAGGCAATCGCACGTCAGCTTGCTTTCTGCAAGAAATATTTAAGAGGTTTCGAAAACGCCTACGTTTCAGATATTGCGTCGCTTGTCGGCGTACGTGAAAGCAGAAACGTAAAGACGGAATACGTTCTCACGGCAGAAGACCTCTTGAGAAGACAAAAGTTTGACGATATGTTCTGTCAATCGAACTATCCCGTTGATATCCACGGCGGAATCTTTGATTTCGACCCGAGCGGTGTTCAGCTACTCGACGACGGCAAGCCTTGGTATGAGATACCCTTCCGTTCGCTTGTTGTTAAGGGATTTGATAACCTTATGGTCGCAGGAAGATGCTTGGGCGCAGAATTTTTGGCACAAAGCTCGCTTCGTGTTCAACATTCCGTTCGTTCCTCGGGCGAAGCTTCGGGCATCGGTGCTGCTCTTGCGATTGAAAAGGGAATACTCCCACGTGAGCTTGACGGAAAAGAAGTTCGTGAAATTATGATTAAAAACGGCGCGGTTTATGCGTAAAAAAATACATAGGGGGAATTATGAAAAAACATATTGCAAAAGCGCTTTCGCTTGTTCTAATCGTTGCGCTTGTCTTTTCATTGACGGCAGTGCCCGTTTCGGCGATTACATACGATAATATAACGATTGAAGATTTTGTAACTTACCGTACGGGCGCAAACGGAGTTTCAAGCTATTATAAAAACGGGGAGTTCTATGAAAAATTGACCTCCGTACCCAAAACGGGCGACGGCAGGACCGATGCTCTTGCTGTTGCGTTGTCGCAGGTCGGATATACCGAGGGTGACAGCGAATACGGTTTTTCGGGCACGACGGGCGGTTCTTCAAACTATACCGAATTCAACTATAACGCAGGTGACTACGGTTCGGGCTACGGCGGAGATTATTCCTGGTGCGCGGCGTTTATGTCCTTCTCTCTCTACCAGTCGGGCGCGACAGACCACGGAACATGGGACGATATGTGCCGTGAAAATCTCTATGAATCGGGCTATGTTTGGAGAGAAATAGGTTGCGGTAACTGGGCAAACCAGTTGAGATATTTCGGTATGTATAAATACAGCGCGTACCACGGCGGAAGCTATATTCCCCAATACGGCGACCTTATCTTCTTCAGTTGGTCGTCGCTTACCTATGATGAAGACCATATCGGTATGGTAATTTACAGTGACGGCAACACCGTTTGGACGGTTGAAGGTAACACAAGCGACTCCGAAGGTCTTGAAGATAACGGCGGCGGTGTCTACGTCAAGAGCTATGATATCGATTATGAATACATAAGCGGTTACGGTGTTCTTCCTTATAAGACCAAAAAGATCGAAACCATCGATTACAGCGGTAATAACCCCACACCCGGTATCTACGTCACCACAAGCGGTGCAAAAACCTTATATTCCGACTTCGGCGCGACCACCGTTTCCAACTATCTTCCTCAATATTCGATGTTCGAGGTTTTGTCGGTTGAAGAGGACTCCGCCGGCGACGATATGATGTATATCAAATGCGAAATCGATGGCGAAATCAAATACGGCTATATCGTCAACGGCTCATTTACGAATTCATATACCCCCGTTGTTCAGATATATGCCGAAGAACCCGTTATTGAATATAGCTCCGATAAATATGATATAACCGAAAACGGAACCATCGAAGGTGTTATCGCAGGTACGACCGTCGAAGAGTTTTTGGCGAACATCAACGTCGGAAAGGACATGACGGCAATCGTTTGGAAGGGAATCGGTGGTATAAGCCAGACCGAACCCGTTGCAACAGGTATGTCGCTTATCATATATTATAAGAACGAAGACGTTGCGATAATCGAGATCGTTGTCAAGGGTGACGTTAACGGCGACGGCGAATTGACGTCAACCGACTATATACTTGTGAAACGTCACGTTCAGGGGACTTATGCGTTACAAAACGAGTTCCTTGCCGCCGGCTCTATTGCGGAACAGGGCTCTGTGAGTACGAACGACTATATTCTTCTCAAACGTCAGGTCGTCGGAACTTATACAATAAAATAAACCGAAAATACCGTTGCAATACGCGACGGTATTTTTTTTGTTTTCGAAAGTTGGAAATAGCTTAAAAACAGTATCATTTCACCATAAAAGATAATAAATGAAAGCAAAATTGTGCAATTTAACTAAGAAGTGTAAAAAAATTTCGTTTGAAAAGCCGACGAGAAAAAGGAAAAAAGGTCTTTTCAAGATTAGTTTGGTTGTGATATAATAGAATCGTCAGTATATTGGATTATTTTACGAAAGGATATTACAATCATGAAGCATCTTCTCAGAAAAATCGTTTCGTTGGTTCTCGTTCTTGCGTTGTTGGCTGCTTGTGCAAGCGTATATGCTTCTGCGATAACTTGGGATAATGTTCCCGAAACGAATTATGCGGACCGTTACACTTCTTCTTATTATACCTACGGTAAATATTATCAAAACCTTCTCAAAATTCCGCTTACCGGTGACGGCGCAAGAGATACCGTTGCGGTTGCTATGTCGCAGGTTAACTATCTCGAGGGCGACTCCTCCTATTATCAGTACGGTGAAGTTGCAGGCTCGGGTAACTATACCGAATACGGCGCATATACCGGCGTAAACGCTTCCGCTTGGTGTGCATCCTTCTGTTCTTGGTCTTTCTATGCGGCAGAAGTTACAGACACCCGCGGTACAGAATCCTATATGGCAAGAAACGGCTATTACTGGTCTGAATGTTACGTTCCTTATTGGAGCCAATTCCTCGACGATTACGGCAGATATGAATACGGTTACTACTATGGCGGTAACTATCAGCCCCAACCCGGTGACCTTATATTCTTTACCTATTACTACACTCCTCTCGATGAAGACCATATCGGTCTTGTAGTTTATGCAGACGATTCCTATGTTTACACTATCGAAGGTAACACCTCGGGCGGTTCTACCGTTGTTTCCGAAGGCGGCGGTGTATTCTTCAAGAGATATTCTCTCTGGAGCTACAACGTTGCCGGTTACGGTAGAATGCCTTATTCCACCAGAAGTGACCTTCCCGCAATCGACTATAGCGGTGCAAACCCCACTCCCGGTCTTTATGTTAACCCCCTCGGTGGCGTTAGCGTTTATTTGAACCGTGACGATACCGTTGCTTCTTGGTGGCTTCCCGTTTCCTCAATCTTTGAAGTTTCGAAGATCGAACAGGATAACCTCGGCAACACAATGCTTAAGGTTAAGTGTGAAATCGACGGCACTACCGTTTATGGTTGGATCGTTCATAACAGTAGCTTCGATAGTTCGGGCAAGACACTCCAGATTTATGCTGCTGCAGACACAACTCCCGAGCTTGAGTCGGGTTCGCTCGATATCGGCGAAGATAACACTGTTTCGGGTCTTCTTCCCGGCGCAACCGCTTCTTCTATCCTCAACAACGTTTCGGCAACCGAAGACGGCACGACTGTTAAGGTATATAAGGGCAACACCGCTGTTTCGAACAGCACTGCTCTTGCAACAGGTATGACCGTCAAGCTCTTCGTTGACGGTGAAGAAGTTAACTCCTATGACGTTGTTGTCAAGGGTGACGTTAACGGCGACGGCAGTGTTACGGGTATGGACTATATGCTCGCAAAACGTTACGTTTTGGGTGTTTCCTCGCTCGAAAACGTCTATAAGAAGGCAGCGGCAGTCAATGGTAACGATACCGTTTCTTCGAACGACTATATCACGTTGAAGAGAATTGTTATCGGCACATACACCTTGAACTGATCGGACTAAGCAGAATAGCGCAGAACAAATAATTAAAATTATTTTATAAAAAATCGGCACCCATCGCAGTAGGTTTCTACAGCTTCGGGTGCCGTTTTTTCATTCTGCACCATTCTGCTACGCCCGACGGACTAAGCAGAATAGCGAAGAACAATATAAAAACCAAGAGAACACGGAATACCGTGTTCTCTTTTTTGTCGGGATGATTTGTCGGTTTCGGGAAATAGTAGCCGTCATTCCGAGCGCACGGCACAATATAACTGTCATTCCGAGTGGCATCGGGGTCCCCGAGAAGTCGTTAGACTTCTTGGGGTGATAAAATGAGGAAGCTCACATAGGAGAACGTAAAGTTAATTAAAAAAGACGGAAGGTTATCCATAATTGAGATTCTTCACTTCATATTCATTTCGTTCAGAATGACACTTCTATTTCCCGCTGCGTTCAGAATGACAGGTTATAACTTTGTTGTTCGGAATGACACCTTTGTTTTCCGTTCAGAATGACACTTCTTTCTCTGCCTATCGGAAAGACATACGGTTGTCGAGAGGTCATGAATAAACCGCCGAAATCCCGTGTATTTAAGCATAATTAAAGCAAAACTGTGCAAACAAGCCAAAAAGCGAAAAGGGATTTCGTTTGAAAAGCCAACCAAAAAAATTGATAAATCCCTTCCAAAAGTGTAAAGTTTGTGATATAATCATTATGTATATTTGCTTATATTTTGAAAGGATAGATTTTATGAGAAAACTCGTTTTGAAACTTGTTTCCCTCTCTCTCGTACTTGCGATGGTGTTCGCATGTGTGGTTGTTGCCGCGTCGGCGATAACTTGGGACAACGTTCCCGAAACGAAATATGCTTCGGGGTATTGGTCCGATTATTACACCTGGGGGCAATATTATAAAAACATGACCGAAATGCCTCTCACAGGTGACGGTGCACGAGATGCTGTTGCAATCGCAATGACACAGGTCAACTATCTCGAAGGCGACTCCACCTATGATCAACACGGTCTTACCGCAGGCTCGGGGAACTATACCGAATACGGCTCATACACGAACGTAAACGCATCCGCTTGGTGTGCTTCCTTCTGTTCTTGGGTTCTTTATACTGCGGGCTGTACCACTACTCGCGGTACAGAAACCTATATGGCAAGAAACGGCTACTACTGGTCTGAATGTTACGTTCCTCACTGGAGTATAATGCTCAACAATAACGGCAGATATCAGTATTCTTACTATTACGGCGGTAACTATCAGCCCCAGCCCGGTGACCTTGTATTCTTTACTTATTACTACACTCCTCTTGATGAAGACCATATCGGTATGGTTGTGTATGCTGACAGTCAGTATGTTTATACCATCGAAGGTAACACCTCTTCCCAGTCGGGTATTGTTTCCGAAGGCGGCGGTGTATTCTTCAAGAGATATGACCTTTGGTCTTCCGGCATTGCAGGTTATGGTAGATTGCCTTACAACACCGTTTCCGACCTTCCCGCAATCGACTATTCGGGCGCAAACCCCACAAACGGTATTTATATAAACCCGTTGGGCGCGATTTCGGTCTATAAGAACATCAACGATTCCTACGGTTCCTGGACACTTCCCGTTTCCCATCTTTTCGAAGTTACGGATGTAAAGACGAATAACGCCGGCAATGTTATGCTTTATGTTAAATGTGAAATTGGCACCGATATTGTTTATGGTTGGGTCAAGAACGACGGCAATTTCAACAGCTCGGGAAGAACTCTCCAGCTTTATGCTTCTCCTGACGTTAAACCCTCGATAAGCACCGATGATTTCACGATGGAAAACGGTATGATCACGGGTGTTTCGACCGAAACGACCGTTTCTTCTCTCCTTTCGTCGATCGATATGAAGGGTGAAGGCGGAACGATCAAGGTTTATAACAGCGAAGGAACTCTTTGTTCGGGCAGCGACCTTGTCGGAACAAACTCGGTTGTTGAGCTTGTTTACGAAGGTGAAGTTATCGATTCTTATGAAGTTGTCATTATGGGCGACGTTACCTGCGACGGCAAGATGAACAGTCTTGACTACGTTGTCTTGCGACGTCACGTTATGAACCTTAACTATCTCGAAGGCAATACGTTCACTGCAGGTGACCTTGACCCCGACGGAAAACTCCTCTTCTTCGACTACGTTGCGTTGAAACGTGCTGTTCTCGGTACAATGCTTGTGAAATAGTTCAGAGAGAATAAAAACTCGTTCTTTACGTGCTTGAAAGAAAATGAATACAAAAACAACTACGCTTCTGTTTATGAGGAGCGTAGTTTTTTTGTTGGGGAGAATTATCACACACCTTTTCGCATATTGTGTCAAGAGGTGATAATAATGTTATCTTTTCTTTTGTCGGTCGTGTCGAAATGCTTTTGTTTGCTTCTTCGCACGTCGGACACCCATTCATTCCCGCCGCCGCTCCCGAAGGAAGAAGAAAACCGTCTTTTCCGACTTGCAAGACGCGGTGATATTGATGCAAGAAACAAGCTGATCGAACACAATCTCCGCCTTGTCGCGCATATCGTGAAAAAATATTATACTACCGCGCGTGACCAAGACGATTTGATCTCCGTCGGCACGATTGGGCTTATCAAAGCGATTGACAGCTATAACGTCGAGAACGGAACAAGATTTGCCACCTACGCGGGAAAATGTTTGCAAAACGAGATTTTGATGTATTTCCGTGCCCAGAAAAAACATTCAAGCGTAACCTCGATAAACGATCCCGTCGACGTCGATAAAGACGGCAACCCTTTGACCTATCTTGAAATAATCGCATCGCCCGACGATATCGTTGATTCCATCGACCGAAAGATAAAGCTTGAAAAGATCGGAAACGCAATAAGAACGGTTCTGACCGAAAGGGAGAAGAAGATTATTATGCTTCGATACGGACTTAACAAAAACGGGATATGCTATGCCCAGCGTGATGTCGCCGATATGCTCAATATCTCCCGTTCCTATGTTTCCCGCATCGAAAAAAGTGCAATCGAAAAGATTCAAGCGGAGATGAAATAACTTTTTTCGCTTTGCGAAAAATTCCTTACTTATTCACTATTACTTTTTACCTATTACTTTAAACAACGGACTTGAAAAGTCCGTTGTTTTTTGCTATAATAAACTGAATACCTATCGGGACTTATTTTTTAAATCGTCAAGCGTACCGAAGGTGTATCCTTGTTCTTTAAGCTCGGTTATGACCGAATCGAGAATGAGTGCATTCGTCTTGCTTGTCGGGTGGAGTAGTAACACCATTCCGTCGTGCGCGTTTTTAAGGATTTTTGCTTTTGCCTTTTCGGGATTCATTTGTTTTCCGTTGTCCCAATCGGCATAGGCATATGACCAAAAAACAGGAGTATATCCGAGGGTTTCACAGAACTCAAGCGTCTTTTCGGAGAACGAACCTTCGGGCGGACGGAAATATTTTTCCAAAGTCAACCCCGTTTCTTGTGTATAAAGCGTTTCGACTCCGCTTAATTCTTCTTCGAGCTTGTCAATATCGGTAATCTTCGAAACGTCGCAATGGTGTGTGGTGTGGTTGCAAACCAAGTGACCTTCTTCCGCCATACGAATTACGGTTTCTTTGTTGTTTTTTATGATTCCGGGAAGAATAAAGAAGGCACCTTTAACGTTTTGGCTTTGGAGTATATCGAGAATACGTTCGACGTTTTCGTTTGAATATCCCGCATCAAATGTGAGGTATACCGTCTTGTCGCCCTCGGGACCGAGATAGAGAGCACCGTGTTCCTTCGCAATCTCTTTTCCGCCGAGGATTTCGGGTTGGAGATTATCGCCCGACGGCTTGAAAAACCAATTCATACGTTCTGCCTGAACGTCAAAAACTTGGTTGCTTGAAAGTGTAAGTCCGATTAACGATGCCAATAAAAATTTTTTGAATTTCAAAAAAACAACTCCTTTCGAAATTATTTTTTCGGGATATCGAATATATATTCTAATAAAAATTTGTAAAACTCAAAAGGTGATTTTTATGGTTGTTTGTGTTCCGTTTGCTTCTCTGTTTTCTGCTCCCGACGTAATGTCCGAGCATATCGATGAAGTGATTTTTGGCGACGGTTCGGAAATTCTTGAAGAAGTCGGAAATTTTTATAAAATCAAGACCGATTATAATTATATCGGTTGGATCCAAAAAGAAAATATCTCAAAAAACGTTTTGAAACCGAACAGTATTGTTGTATCTCCGTTTGCCGACCTGCTTTTCGAGAATAGATATTTCCGAAAACCGAAAACAACGCTCCCGAAGGGTGCAAGAGTTGAGGTTGTCGGCGAAGAGGGAAGATATTCAAAAGTCAAATTTTCCGACGGAAATATCTATTATATCCATAAAGAGCATATCCGCCCGATTGATTCGACAAACGAAAATATCCGCGAATCAATTGTGAACACTGCATTGTCCTATCTCGGAACGCAATATCGATGGGGCGGACGAACGAATCACGGAATCGATTGTTCGGGACTTTGCTTCAATGCATACCGATTTAACGGAATAGATATCTGGCGCGATGCCGATATTGAAAAATCAAAAAATTTGAAAAAGATTCCTCTCGAAGAAGCAAAAAAAGGAGATTTGTTGTTCTTCAAGGGGCATATGGCGATATATCTCGGCGAAGGCAGAATTGTTCATTCTTCCGCATCGAACGGATGTGTTGCCATCGAAGAATTGAACGAAAGATTAAAAGAAATATATATTTGTGCAGGAACGGCATTCTAAATGAGTATTTATATCGAAGAATTTGAAATTGAACGTCAAAAAGAAATAGCAAAATCGCTTCACGAACAAACAAAAGGCAAAAAGGCGTGTGTTATAACCTTCGGCTGTCAGCAAAACGAAAACGACAGCGAACGAATTGCGGGTGCACTTGAAATGTGCGGTTATGAGATCACGAACGACGAAAAGTCCGCCGATATGATAATCATAAACACCTGTGCTATCCGTGAACACGCGGAGATTCGCGCACTTTCCGAAACAGGTCAGTTCAAGGGCAGAAAATCGAACGACCGAAGTATAAAAATCGGTGTTTGCGGTTGTATGGCTCAACAAGCCCACCGCAGAGAACAGATCTATAAGAGCTATCCTTATGTCGATTTCGTTTTTGGTACGGATATGCACCACCGCGTTCCCGAAATCGTGAAAGAAGCGCTTTCGTCAAAGAAAAGAACAAGCTTTGTCACCGAAAAACCGCATAACGAGTTCGGTGTGATAAGCGAGGGTATGCCCGTGCGCCGTGAAAGCGGATATAAAGCTTGGGTTCCCGTTATGTACGGTTGCAATAACTTTTGTACCTATTGTGTCGTACCCTATGCGAGAGGCCACGAGCGTTCGAGAAGAAAAGAAGACGTTCTCGCCGAAGTGAAATCGCTTGTCGAAAACGGATATAAAGATATAACCCTTCTCGGTCAAAACGTAAATTCCTATTCGGGCGGTTGCACCTTTGCGGAACTGCTTTCCGAATGTGCAAGCTTCGACGGGGAATATAGGGTTCGCTTTATGACGAGTCACCCGAAGGATGCGAGTGACGAGCTTATTGATGCAATCGCATCGAGCGAAAAAATCGCAAAACAGTTCCACCTTCCCGTTCAATCGGGCTCGAGCCGTATTTTGAAATTGATGAACCGAAAATACGATCGAGAAAAATATCTTGAACGTGCCCGTGCGATAAGACAAAAGAACCCCGAAATCTCGATTACGACCGATATTATAATCGGCTTCCCGACCGAAACCGAAGAGGATTTCGAAGATACGATGTCGCTCGTTAAGGAAGTTGGGTTTGATATGATATACACCTTCATCTATTCTCCCCGTGTCGGAACGGTTGCGGCGGGAATGGAAGGTCAGGTTGAAAAATCGGTTTCGAACGAGCGTTTCTCTCGACTTTCCGATATGGAAAACGAGATTGCACAATCGCTCAACGAACAATATATCGGCAAGACCGTTCGTGTTCTTTCCGACGGATTCAACAAAAACGGTATTCCTTGCGGAAGAAACACACAAAATAAGATCGTTACGTTTGACAGACCTGTCCCCGCGGGAGAGTTTGTTGACGTTTTGATAGAAACCGCGGGAGCATATATGCTCTCGGGCAAAATTGTATAAATTTGAAAGGAAATAAAAAACAATGAACGAAAAAATGACAAAAGCGATCGAAATGATCAAGGAAGCACTTTCCGAAAGCGCAGAACTCAAGGCATACAACGAAGCAAAGGCAGCATACGATGCCGACGAAAAGATTGCAGACCTCATCAACGAATATAACGTTCAGGCAGCTCTCCTCGAAACCGAAGGAAGAAAGCCCGAAAACGAACGTGACACCAAGCTCGTTGAAAAGATTTCCGCAAGACTTCGTGAATGTTATGACGAAATCAGCGCAAGCACTGCTCTTGCAAATATGCGTGAAGCGGAAATGGCTCTTTCCGAAATCGTAAACGCAATCAACGATGCAGTTCGTTTCACCATCGAACCCGAAGCTGCTAATTGTACTCACGATTGTTCCACCTGCGGCGGCTGCCATTAAGGTCGCTTCGCTCTCCATTAAAAATCTTTGATTTTTAATGGGGTTTGGATGTCCGTGCGCTCGCGCCGTGTTTGTGCATAAATGTCCAAACACGCGGACATCATAGGTATATTTTTCGAGGCGCATGTCCTCGAAAAATATGGGATTTTTATTGTATTTATGTTCTTGCGGTGAGTAGGTTGAAATTCAAACTTAACCTACTCCGCGACAATAAAAAATGTATCGCGGTTATGACGTGAAAAATTAAACCTAACCCACACCGCGAAAATGAAAAAACGTCTCGCGGTTATGACGTAAAAAATTAAACTCAACCTACACCGCGAAAATGAAAAAACGTCTCGCGGGAAACACGCAGAAATTTGAAATATGCGTACACTGCGAAGATAAAAAAAGAGGTAAATTATTATGGCATTATCTCCGTTGATGAAACAATATCTCGAGGTTAAACAAGAACACCCCGATTGTATATTGATGTGCCGTATCGGTGACTTTTACGAAATGTTCTTTGAAGATGCAAAGACCGCCTCGCGTGAGCTTGATTTGGTTCTCACGGGCAAGGACTGCGGACTTGAAGAACGTGCGCCGATGTGCGGTGTACCTCATCACGCCGCCGACGGATATATCGCAAAGCTCGTTTCACGCGGATACCGTGTCGCGATCTGCGAACAGGTCGAAGACCCCGCAACCGCAAAGGGACTTGTAAAACGTGATGTAATCCGTATTATAACTCCCGGAACGGTCACGGAAGGCGGATATCTTGACGAGAAAAAGAATAACTATATCTGCGCCGCATATAACGATGATTTCGGTTGCGGTATTGCTTTTGCGGATATTTCGACGGGTGAGATCAATGCAACCGAAATTCTCGGGGACAACGTTATGGCTCGCACGCTTTCCGAAGCGGCGGCATATGTTCCGAGCGAACTTATCTGCCATGACGGTTTCCCGAAGGAAACGGGTGCGCTTTTTACTTCCCGTTTCAACACACTTGTTTCCGAATCTGATATTGACGCGTTTGGTATTGAAAACGCGAAGGATTCGATATTTTCAATCTATGGCGAAAACGCTTCCACCGACAGCGAACATTCTCTCCGTGCGGTCGGCGGATTGCTTTCATACATAAAAAGAACCCAGAAAATCGATTTAACCTATCTCAAAAAAATCAACTTCTATCTCTGTGACGAATTTATGGGTATCGATTCCGCTTCGAGAAGAAATCTCGAAATATCCGAATCGATGCGCGGAAAACAGAGAAAGGGTTCGCTTCTCTGGGCAATCGACAGAACAAGAACGAGCGCAGGCGCGCGACTTCTTCGCCGTATGCTCGAAAAACCGCTTGTTAACGAAAACTCGATTCGTTCGCGACTTGAAGCGGTTTCCGAACTCCATTCCGACGGCGTTTTGAGAACCGAGCTTCGTGAGATACTCAAAAACGTAACCGATATCGAACGTCTTACAACAAGACTTGTTTTCGGTACTGCAAACGCCCGTGACCTTAAATCGCTCGAAAAGACGATTCGCCTTTTCCCGTCGGTTAAGGAGCTTATTAAAAATGCAAATTCCAAAGCGATAAAAAGAATCGATTCCGAAATAGACACCTTGACCGAGGTTGCAAACGCTATCGGCGACACCATTGCCGAAGAACCGTCGGCACTTCTCAAAGAAGGCGGAATAATCAAGCGTGGTTGCAACGCAGCCGTTGACGAGCTTTTCGATATGGTAACAAACGGCAAGGCGTGGATCGCGAAGATTGAGGAATACGAACGCGAAAAAACGGGAATCAAGACCTTGAAGGTCGGATACAACCGTGTTTTCGGATATTATATCGAAGTTTCGAAATCGGCGCTTAACCAAGTTCCCGATGAATACATAAGACGTCAAACTCTCGCAAACGGCGAACGTTTCGTCACCCCCGAGCTTAAAGAGACCGAAAGCCGTGTCATCGGCGCAAGGGATCGACTTTATGCGCTCGAATATGAGCTTTTCGTTTCGCTTCGTGATTTTGTTCTTCAATCGCTTGAACAGATAAAAGCTTCGGCAAATGCTCTTGCCGAACTCGACGTATATTGCTCGAACGCGGAGGTTGCAAGAGAACAGGGATACGTTTGTCCCGAAATCGACCGTTCGGACAAGATAATCATCAAAAACTGCCGACACCCCGTTGTTGAACGCTTCCTCGACGGAAGCTATTTCGTACCCAACGATTGTATGCTCGATTGCGGTGCAAACCGAATGATGCTTATCACGGGTCCGAATATGGCGGGTAAATCGACCTATATGCGCCAAGTCGCGCTTTGCGTTATTCTTGCACAATCGGGTTGCTTTATTCCCGCGACCGAAGCAAGAATCGGCATCGTTGACAGAGTCTTCACCCGTGTCGGCGCGTCCGACGATTTGGCATCGGGCAACTCGACCTTTATGCTCGAAATGAACGAGGTTGCGGATATTCTTAAAAACGCGACGAAAAACAGTCTTATCATCTATGATGAAATCGGCAGAGGTACTTCGACCTATGACGGTATGAGTATCGCTCGTGCCGTTGTCGAATATACCGCAAAAAAGATTGGTGCAAAAACACTTTTCGCAACCCACTATCACGAACTGACCTCTCTCGAGGGCGAAACCGACGGCGTTGTTAACTATAATATTGCGGCGAAGAAACGCGGAAACGACGTTGTGTTCCTTCGAAAGATAATAAAAGGCGCCGCCGACGACAGTTATGGTATCGAGGTTGCTCACCTTGCGGGTGTACCCGAAACGGTCGTCAACCGCGCAAAGCAGATTCTTGCAAGTTTGACGGAGAATGACGTAAAACCTCGCAAGGTTAATGCTGTTTCCGAAAACGATAACATAAGCTTTGAATCGATTTCCGAAACCCGCGTTATCGAACGCATTAAAGAAATTGACATAAACACATTGACTCCGTACGAAGCGATTTCTGTTTTGTACGAATTGAAGAAGGAGTTGGATTAATTGGGCAGAATTAATATTCTTGATACGCAAACGGCGAACCTTATCGCCGCGGGCGAGGTTGTCGAAAGACCTTCGTCTGCCGTAAAAGAATTGCTCGAAAATTCAATAGATGCGGGTGCAAAAAACATAACGCTTGAAATCAAGAACGGTGGCAGAAGTTATATTCGTGTTACCGATGACGGTTGCGGTTTCTTGCGCGAAGATATCCCGAAAGCACTTCTCCGTCACGCAACAAGTAAAATTGAATGCGGTGACGATATAAACGGAATCCGTTCTCTCGGCTTCCGAGGTGAAGCTTTGGCGGCGATAGGTTCTGTTTCAAAGCTTGAAATAATCACAAAAAGCCGTGAAGAAAATATCGGTTCCCGCCTTACCGCCGACGAAGACGGTATTATTATGGAAGACGCGGGAGTACCCGACGGAACGACCGTCGTTATGCGTGATATATTCTATAACACCCCCGCAAGACAAAAGTTCCTGAAACGTGACGGTACGGAAGCAGCTTCCTGTGTTGCGGCGGCGGAACGACTTGCCTTGTCCCACCCCGAAATCTCCTTTTCTGTCATCAACGACGGCGAAAGAAAGTTTATGACCTCGGGCGACGGCAAGCTCTATCCTGCTGTTTATTCGGTATTCGGCAGAGAGTTTGCAAAATCGCTCATCGAGATTGATTATGACCTTATGGGCATCAACGTAAAGGGCTTTATAACCCGTCCCGATGCCGTAAGGGGAAGCCGTGCGATGCAGACTATGTTCGTCAACGGCAGATACGTAAAGAGCAAGACCGTTCAGGCGGCTCTCGAAGAAGCGTTCCGTTCTTTTATTCCGAGAGGGAAATATCCCGGTTGTGTTATTTTTGTGACACTCAATCCCGAGCTTACCGACGTTAACGTTCACCCTGCAAAGACCGAGATTAAGTTTGCGTCCGAGCGTGACGTGTTCCGTGCGGTATACTATGCCGTAAAGTCTGCTCTCGAAGCCGAACCCGAGGAAAATCTTCTCCCGACCGAAGCTTCGGAAATTATTACCGAACAAAAAACCGTTCCCGAAACAAAAAACGACGTTTTTGAGGAAAACCTCAAAAAGCTTGAACGCTTTTCGATTCCCGTTTCGAAACCCGAAAAGATAGCTTCGGAAACTCTTATTCCGCCCGTAACCGAGGAAGAACATCAACGAAAATACGAAAAGACCACCTTCAAGGCGGATATCGGAATCGACGATTTGATCGTTCCCCCTGCGGAATTCATTTTGAGTGACAGCAACCCGATAAAAGACGAGGAAGTTATTGTTGACGAACCGATTCAGCAAACGATAACCCCCGAAGCTCCGAAATTCAGAATGATCGGTCAGGCATACGATTCCTATATTTTTGTTGAAACCGAGGAAAATATTCTCATCATCGACAAACACGCGGCGCACGAACGTATTCTTTATGAGAAACTTGCGTCGCAGAAAGAACTTCACGTTCAAGAGCTTCTTTCGGGCGTACCTCTTGCGCTCGGCAGAGAGCAATCGGCAATTCTTCTTGAAAATTCCGAATACCTCGAAGAAAAGGGGTTCAGAATCGAAGATTTCGGAGAGGGAAGTATAATCGTGCGTACCGTTCCGATGGCGTTAATGAACCTTAAAGGTCTTTCGGCAATACTCGAAGATTTTGCAAAAACGCTTTCCGACGGAAACGGACTTTCGTTCGAAGAACGTTGCGACAGAGCGCTTTATACCGTCGCTTGTAAAGCTGCGCTCAAGGCAAGAGTGAAAAACCGTCCCGAAGACGACGAAAACGTTGTTAAGATGCTTTCCGAAAACCCGAGTCTTCGTTATTGTCCTCACGGCAGACCGTTTATCAAAAAACTTCCCAAAAGGGATATAGAAAAATATTTCGATAGGTAAAAATTATGAGTTTTACAATACATAAAACCTGCGGCAATGCCCGTACAGGTACGTTCAAAACCGTTCACGGCGATATCCAGACCCCCGTTTTTATGAACGTCGGCACAAGTGCCGCAATAAAGGGTGGTATCTCGACAGGTGACTTGAAGAATATCGGCTGTCAGGTCGAGCTCTCGAATACCTACCACCTTCACGTTCGTCCGGGCGAAGACGTTGTCTATCAGCTTGGCGGGATTCATAAGTTCTTCAACTGGGACAAGCCGGTTCTCACCGACAGCGGTGGGTTCCAGGTGTTTTCTCTCGCACAGCTCCGCAACATCACCGAAGACGGCGTAACCTTCCAATCACATATGGACGGCGCGAAGATATTTATGAGCCCCGAAGTCAGTATGCAGATCCAATCGAAGCTCGCATCGACGATTGCTATGGCATTCGACGAATGTCCTTCATCAAAAGCCGACCATAGATATATAAGCAACTCGGTCGACAGAACGACTCGTTGGCTTTATCGTTGCAAGGAAGAAATGGACCGTCTTAATTCGCTTCCCGAAACTATAAACAAGAATCAGCTTCTTTTCGGTATCGGTCAGGGCGGTGTTTTCGACGATATTCGTATAAGACACATTCAGGAAATCGCACAGCTCGACCTTCCCGGTTATGCTGTCGGCGGTCTTGCCGTCGGTGAAACTGCGGAAGAAATGTACAAGGTGCTTGATGCGGTGTTGCCCTTCTATCCTACCGAAAAACCGAGATATCTTATGGGTGTCGGTACACCTGTTAATATTCTCGAGGCGGTTGATAGAGGTATCGACTTTTTCGACTGCGTAATGCCTTCCCGTAACGCACGCCACGGAAATCTTTTCACAAGCGACGGCATTATGAACCTCAATAACCAAAAATACCTTCTCGACCCCCGTCCCATCGACGAAAAATGCGACTGCCCTGTATGCCAGTCTTATACAAGAGCATATATCCGTCATCTTTTCAAGGCAAGAGAACTTCTCGGTATGCGCCTTTGCGTTATTCATAACCTCTATTTCTATAATAAACTTATGGAAAAGATACGCAACGCGATTATGGAAGGAAATTGGAAGACCTTCAAGGAAGAACAGGTTTATATGCTCGGCAAGAGAGCGGAATAAAAAAGAGCAAGAAAGAATCATCTTTCTTGCTCTTTTTTATTGAAAGAAAACCCCGCCATAGTGGTGGGGTTCCGTAAAGGATATTGCCGGTGAGCAGAAAAACAACAAAAACATAGAACAAACAAAAGAATTTAGTTGTTTGTAATAATTAGTGTTCCCCAAACTTGCCTCCCCTGTGTAAGGGGAGGTGTCACGGCGTGTACGACCGCCGTGACGGAAGGGTTGTAGGATACAAAGTATCCGTAGCTTTTACTATTTTATGTTAATGACAACCCTTCAGTCTTCTCGCGTTGCTCGAAGCCAGCTCCCCTTACACAGGGGAGCCAAGAAGCGTTGAGCCAAAAGATTAGGTAAGCCATACTGTTACAAGAACCCGTTTACGGGTAGCAAGTAAAAGATGCATGGCTGGCAGGCCAATAAAAAGCGCACTTGTGCGCAGCCAGTATTGTTTAGGGCTATGCCCGAAAATGGAAATCCACCCGCATAGCGGGTGGATTCTTGTTGTTTATTTACTTGTTTTGTGGGGAAGTGATTAATCGCAACAAACGTCAGGTTTCTTCGGAGCTTTCTTTGCTTCGGGCGCGGGTTTTGTAACGTCGCCCAATCCCGATGTTTCGGAGAACATAACGTTTGCCTTTGTCATATCGACCGCATCGGTAGGAACGATGATCTTCGATGCCTTGCCGTCTGCCATAGCAACGAGTGCTTCGAACTTTTTAAGCTGGAGAACCGCTTCGTCAACACCTGCTTCTTTAAGTGCCGCCAAGCCGTCTGCTTCCGCTTTCTTGGAAAGGTAGATTGCTCTTGCTTCACCTTCCGCACGAGCGATTCTTGCGTCACGTTCGCCTTCTGCCGCAAGTATCATCGCCTGCTTGTCGCCTTCCGCACGGGTGATAGCCGCCGCCTTGTGTCCTTCTGCCTGAAGCATAGTTTCACGGCGGTCGCGTTCTGCCTTCATCTGTTTTTCCATCGCGTTTTGGATCTCTGTGGGCGGAATGATGTTTCGAAGCTCGACACGGTGAACCTTGATGCCCCATTTGTCGGTCGCTTCGTCGAGGATCGCGGTCATTTTCGAGTTTATCGTATCGCGCGAGGTGAGTGTTCCGTCGAGTTCAAGCTCGCCGACGAGGTTACGGAGTGTGGTTGCCGCAAGGTTTGCGAGTGCGGAGATCGGGTTTACGGCACCATAGGTGTAAAGCTTTGCATCGTAGATTGCATAATAAATAACAGTATCGATCTGCATTGTGACGTTATCTTTTGTGATAACGGGCTGAGGAGGGGAGTCGAGAACCTGTTCCTTAAGAGTCACGCGTTTTGCAACCTTTTCGACGAGGGGAATCTTAACGTGAAGCCCTGCCGACCAAGTTGTTTTGTATTTACCGAGCAATTCGATAACAAATTCGTGCGCTTGGGGAACGATTTTGATGTTTGCGACAATAAAAATGAAAATTACTACCGCCAAGAAGAGTATACCTTCCATAATAAAATTTCCTTTCTGAAAAACATTTTCTACATTCATTATATACCCCGTTTTGTTGCTCGTCAATACATTTTCGCTAAAACCACAAGATATATTGTGTGAAGAAAAAACAAACACAATATGAACGATGAAAAAATTAAGGTTGTTTTAATGTTTTTGGAAACTTTTGTCGGATTTTACACTTTATATAATAATTGGAAAAAAATATATGCAAAAATTCAAAAAAACTATTGAAATCGCAGAAAATTTGTGATAGTATGATGTCGTGTATAAAGTCGGCTTATTGTCGGCAACAAACAAAAAAGTCCGAAAATCTTTTGGGTTTTAAGGAGATTTTGGGACTGAAATTTTTAGGAGGAAAACATGAAAGGACTCTCTCTCAAGAGAATTGTAAGCTTCGTTGTTGCTACAGCAATGATCCTTGCTCTTCTCGTAGTGCCCGCATATGCGGATGAGAAGGTTGTTAACATCGGTTACGCTAACTACTACGTATCTGATGCTTCTCAGGTTATCGCATGGGCATCTGCTGATGCAACCAAAACTGTAGAATCTATGTACAGTGGCGATGCATCTACTGTCACTTTCCAGTGGTGGTATAAGGCTCTCTTGGAAATCAATGAAGACGGCCTTTACGAAGTAGTTCAGACCACAGGTATGACTACCGACTACACCGCATGGACCCTTGGCGAAGGAAGAATCGTTCTCCTTTGTCACGACACCGCAGGCGCAAACTTCACCGCTTTCAGCGCTCTCGCTGTTGGTGATACTCTTGCATTGTCCTGCGACTTCACCGAAATCGCAGACCAGTACACTGCTCTTTCCGGTGTTACCCTCACTTCTGCTACCGCAGAAGAACCTTCTGTAGAACCTTCCGAAGAACCTTCCGAAGAACCCTCTGAAGAACCTTCCGAAGACGTTTCTGAAGAACCCGGCTCCACAATCGTTCCTACCGGCGCTGTTATTAACGTTGGCACCGCTAACCTTTTGAACGATCTCGGCAGTGAAATCATTGCTTGGGCTTCTTCCGATGCAACGAAGACTGTTGAAACAATGTACAACTCTTCGTTCACCGGTACTACCGGCGGTACATTCCAGTGGTGCTACAAGGCATACTTGGTTCTCGACACCGAAACCGGTCTTTACACCGTTACCGATGTTGACACCATGAATGATGCTTACATCAACTGGTACCTCGGCGAAGGCAGAATCGTACTTCTCGGTCACGACTCCAACACTTCTTCCAACTTTACCAACCTCCAGAACCTCACTGTAGGTCAGACTCTCCAGATGACCGGCGATATCTCCGCTATTCAGGATCAGTACACCGCAGTTTCCGGCGTTTCTTTCGAGGTTGTTAACGTTGTACTCGAAGCACCTTCCGAAGAACCCTCTGAAGAACCTTCTGAAGAACCTTCCGAAGAACCCTCTGAAGAACCCTCTGAAGAACCTTCCGAAGAACCTTCCGAAGAACCTTCCGAAGAAGTTTCTGAAGACACCGGTCTCGATATGGACGCTTTGATGGGCGCAGAAAACGATGATTCCAAGTTCGATATGCTTATCGAAGGTCCTGCTACCTATAAGGCAGGCGACGAAATCACCGTTTACGTCAAGGTTAAGAACATCACTGCTACCAACGGCACTGACACCGGTCTTACCCTTGTTGACTTCAAGGTATACTACGACGAAACCAAGCTTCTCATCACCAACGACCTTAACGAAGATGATGAAAACGCTCTCCTCTGCGTAGATACCGTTCCTGCTTCCAACTGGGAAAACCTTTCCAGCGTAACTCACACCTTTGACGAAGACGAATATCTCGCAACTCCCGTTAACGACGGTCTTGCAAACATCCGTCTCGCTACCGTAAATACCAACAAGCGTAACTTCGCTGTAAACGATGACTCCATCGTTGCAGTACTCACCTTCACCGTACTCGAAGGCGCTGAAGGCGATATCGCTATTTACGCTCCTCACAGCGCAATGCTTGGTGCAACCAACTCTGCAGACGATATCTTCGAATGCAAGGGTTCCGGTTCTTACATCATCATCGCTGAAGAATCCGAAGAACCTTCCGAAGAACCTTCCGAAGAACCCTCTGAAGAACCTTCCGAAGAACCTTCTGAAGAACCTTCCGAAGAACCTTCTGAAGAACCTTCCGAAGAACCCTCTGAAGAACCTTCCGAAGAACCTTCTGAAGAACCTTCCGAAGAACCCTCTGAAGAACCCTCCGAAGAACCTTCCGAAGAACCTTCTGAAGAACCCTCTGAAGAACCTTCTGAAGAACCTTCCGAAGAACCCTCCGAAGAACCTTCTGAAGAACCTTCTGAAGAACCTTCCGAAGAACCTTCTGAAGAACCTTCCGAAGAACCCGTTCCCGGCTTTGACATCGAATCTGCAATGGGCGACAGAAACGCTGACGGCAAGTTCGACTTGCTTGTTGAAGGTCCCGCTACCTACAAGGCAGGCGACGAAATCGAAGTAACCATCAAGGTTAAGAACATCACTGCTACCAACGGCACTGACATCGGTCTTACCCTT
>JAZOSQ010000048.1:0-7448 GCA_045657245.1 Eubacteriales bacterium
CACTGTCGGACGCGAAATTGAGGTTGCCGTTTGCGGTAACAAAAAACCCTTTGCTTCGGTTTGCGGTGAAATTGTTCCCAACAGCGATTTTTATGATTTTGAAACAAAATATATTTCCGACTCCGCGGACTGTCTTGCTCCCGCACCTCTTGACGAAAAGACATCGGATATAATCCGTGAATTAGCGGTCAAGGTCTATACTGCACTCGGTTGCAGCGGTCTTTCGAGAGTTGACTTTTTCCTCACCGAAAACGGACCTATGCTTAACGAAATTAACACGATTCCCGGTTTCACTCCGATCAGTATGTATCCGAAGCTTATGGATTGCATCGGTATCGGTTATTCGGAACTTATAACAAAGCTTCTCGATCTTGCGGAGGGTATTGAATAATGAACGCTTCCGATAAAAGAAAACTGCCTATCGGTGTTTTCGATTCGGGTTTGGGCGGTCTTACCGCATTGAGCGAACTTCACAAGCTTATGCCGAACGAGGACATCATATATTTCGGCGACAGCGCACGTATCCCCTACGGTACGAAATCCCCGTCGGTCATACGTAAATTTGCGCTTCAGGACGCAAGATTTCTTCTTTCGAAGAACGTAAAAGCCATTCTTGTCGCTTGCGGTACGGTTAGTTCGAACTGTATCGACGACGTCAGAAACGAAACGGGATTGCCCGTTGTCGGCGTTATTGATTCGGCGGCAAAGGATGCCTCGAACATCGCAAAAGAAGGCAAAAAACGTGTCACCGTTCTCGGTACGAGCGCAACGATAAAAAGCAAAGCGTTCGAAAATGCGCTCAAAAAAGAAGGTATCGACGATATAATCCCCGTCGCTTGTCCGATGTTTGTTCCTCTTGTTGAATATTGGAATCCGAACGTCGACGATGACGCCACGAACGCTGTTGTTTCGGAATATCTTTCCGAGGTGGCAAAGCTTTCTCCCGATTCGGCTATACTCGGTTGCACACATTATCCCCTTCTTTTCGACGTTATACAAAAACATCTTCCCGACACAAAGCTTATAAGCTCGGGCGAATCGGCGGCAAAAGCGCTTAAAGAAGAAATTATACGTCTTGGGCTCGATAACGATTCGGGTGGAAAGGTTGAATATTTCACGAGTGACGATGCACTTCTCTTCGCCTCGAACGCGGAAAAGTTCTTAAAAAGCGGTCTTGACGGAAGTATCGAACATATCGACATCGAAAAATACTAAAAGCAGGTTTAATCATTAATGAAAATCCCCGTAGATATACGAGTCAAAAGCGAACGAACCTTTTTTGACCTATCGAAAAGAGGTTCGGGAAACGAACACAAGGACTCCGACGATTTTTCTGTCAGCGGTGTTCTTAAATCGACAAAAAACGGTTTTCGAATCGAATATTCCGAAGAAAATGGGCTTATCAAAACGATTATCGACACCTTCGACAACGAAACCGTTTCCATAAACCGCATCGGCCCGATAAATTCACACATGGTGTTCACAAACGGAAAATCGCTTTCCTGTATTTGCAACACCGACCTTTTCCCGATACAGATGCTCGTTCGCACAAAACAACTTGAAAACTCCCTCTCGTTCGACGGGGGCAAACTTTTTATCGACTATTCCGTTACGGTTGCGGGTAACCTTGCGGAATACAACAACATAACCTTTTCGATATCCCCCGACGTTAGTATTATAAAATCCTAAAAGGAGTCAAAAATGCCGATTAAAACACCTTTCGACAGCATAATACCGTTGCCCAAAGAAGTTTTGGCACGGTTGAAAAACACCTCGGCAGAAGAACTTAAAATTTTAATATATCTCTTCGCGAATCCCGAAAGCAGTATTGGCGATGCGGCAAAGGAAACGGGCTTGACTGTTGCTGCTGCCGAATCAGCTTATGCGTTTTGGCGCGGTGCAGGTATTTTCGAAGAAGGTACAGCCGTCAAGAAAAACGTCGCAAACGATACGAGTGCATACCGTAATTATGATTCGGCAACCCTTTCCGACGCAATAGAAAAGGACGTCGATTTCTCTATGGTATGCCGTATCGCAGGAGAAAAACTCGAAAAACAGCTTAATAAAAACGATTACAGCTCTCTTTTCTATCTTTACGATTTCGTACGTATGCCCTCTTCGGTTATATGCGGTATAATCGAGGATTGCTGTGCAAACGACAAGCGTTCGCTTCAGTATATATACAAACAGGCGATTGCGCTTTATGACGACGGAATCGATACATACGAAAAGTTCGAAGCATATCTCGCAAGAAAAGAAGTTATAAACAGCAACATCGGACGTCTTCGCAAGATTTTCGGTATGGGCGACAGAGCACTCACATCGAAAGAAAAGAAGTTGTTTGATTGTTGGTTCAACGATTGGAATCTGCCCTTCGAAATGGTTTCTTCCGCTTATGAAAAGACAATCGATTCGACGGGAAAGCTCTCGACAACCTATATGAACGGAATCCTCCGCCGTTGGCACGAAAGCGGATTTACTTCCCTTGCCGACGTAGAAGCAAACGATGCAGGTCGTTCCGCAGGACAGGAAACAAGCTTTGCCGGCGATGAATTTATCGAAGCGGCTTTAAGCCGTGGATTTGATGACTGAAAGGAAATGCTATGAATATTAATCAGGCCTTGAGCATAAAAAATGAAAAAAGAATAGCACTCCTCGACGAAGCATCAAAAAAACGCGATGAGCTTCATTCGAGAATTCCTCGTGTCAGACAGATCGACAAGCAGATTGAATCCTTTGCCTTCCGTCTTCTCGGTGGCGAAAGTGCAGAGGTTTTGAAGAAAGAATCGGCAACGCTCAACGAAGAAAGAGCGCGTTTGCTTTCGGCATACGGCTATGCTCCCGATTATGACGAGCCGAAGTTTGAATGTACACTCTGTAACGACAGTGGATATACCGACGGACTTAAGATTTGTGATTGCGTAAAAGCTTTGGCGGCAAGCGAAAGCTATCAGGAATCGCATCTCGCAGGAGGTCTTTCGGGCAAGGGATTCGACAACTTTTCTCTTTCCTATTTCTCCGAAGAAAACGGCGAAAGAAAGAAGATGCAGGATATTCTCAACGGCTGTATTAAATACGCAGAAAATTTCCCGAATGACGATTCGTGTGGACTTATTTTCTTTGGTGGTACGGGATTGGGCAAAACGCATCTTTCCGCCGCAATCGGAAACAAGGTTGCATCGAAGGGTGTTTCTGTTATTTATGAATCGGCACAACAGATTTTCGATACCGTCGATGCGGTTCGTTTTAACCGTCTTGACATTTCGGAACGCAAGAAATATGAAAATTGCGGTCTTCTTATAATCGACGACCTCGGCGCAGAATGTATCACTCAATACAGCGTTTCGGCGATTACGAGTCTTATCGACCTTCGTATCGTCAACGGCAGAAAAACTATTATAAGCACGAACCTTTCCCCTGCAACAATTCGCAAAACCTACGGTGAGAGATTGCTTTCTCGTTTGCTTGGCGAATTCCGTGTGCTTCAGTTTGTGGGAAAAGACATCAGAATGCAAAAGATAAAGGGTGTTTGATAATTGAAAACCGTAAATATTTATACCGACGGCGCTTGTAAGGGTAACCCCGGTTCGGGCGGTTGGGCAGCTATACTCGAATATGAAGGCAAAGAAAAAGAGCTTTGCGGTGGTGAAAACCCGACAACAAACAACCGCATGGAGCTTATTGCCGCAATAGAAGGGCTCAAGGCGTTGAAAACCGAATGTAACGTTAATCTTTACAGCGATTCGCAATATCTCATAAATGCCATCAACAAGGGTTGGCTTGAGAATTGGAAAAGCAAGGGTTGGAAAAAAGCCGATAAGTCAAAGGTTCTTAACGACGACCTTTGGAAAGAGCTTGACGAGCTTCTTTCAAAGCACACCGTTAATTTTATATGGGTCAAAGGCCACGACGGTCATATCTATAATGAACGTTGCGATACCTTGGCAAGTAACAAGGCGGAAAGTTTGGCATGAACCTAAAAATCAACAATTTCCTTCTTCTTACGGTTGCAGGTCTTATTAACGCTTTCGGCGTTACCTTTTTCCTTGCTCCCGTAAAGCTTTATGACAGCGGTATTTCGGGTACATCAATGTTGTTATCGCAGATAACTCCCGATTGGATGTCGCTGTCTTTCTTCCTTTTGGTTTTGAATATTCCTCTTTTCCTTTACGGCTTGAGAAAGCAGGGCAAAGAATTTACGATATACGCAATATACACGGTTGCGATGTATTCCTTTTTTGCGTTTCTCATAACCGACGTGCTCCCCGTTGACGTGAGTATGGCTTCCCCTCTTGCAGAAAGCGACCTTTTGCTTTGTGCGCTGTTCGGCGGTCTTATCTCGGGTGCGGGAAGCGGTCTTGCAATCCGTTTCGGCGGTGCTATGGACGGTATTGAAGTTCTCGCCGTTATTTTTGCAAAACGTATCGGAGTTACCGTCGGCACGTTCGTTATGGTTTATAACGTCGCGCTTTACGTTGTTTGCGGTTTTTTGCTTCAAAGCTGGATTCTTCCGCTTTATTCTATCGTTGCATACGGTGCGGCATTGAAAACGGTCGACTTTATCGTTGAGGGCTTTGACAGGTCGAAGGCAGCAATGATTATAACCTCTTGTCCGAACGAGATATGCAAGGCGCTTTCAGAAGAATTCGAAAGCGGTATGACTCTTCTTCCTGCGCAGGGATTCTATTCCTCATCGCAGATGACGGCAATATATTTTATCGTCAACCGATTCCAGGTTTCGAAAATGAAAAACATCATTCACGAAATCGACCCAAAAGCGTATATCTCGATAAGCGAAGTCGCAAACGTTTTCAGCTCGAATGCGGATAATTAAAATTAAAAACGGACTCTGTTTAGAGTCCGTTTTTTGTCATTCTAATTCCGACATAACCTTCTTTAATTGTTCGGTATATTCTTCCGAAAGGTTTGTCAGCGGTGCACGGAGAATATTTTGGCAAAGTCCTTTTTCTGCGAGGGCGGCTTTTATGGGGATTGGGTTGACCTCACTCCGCAAAATATCACAAAGCGGTATTAATTCGGTTTGTAGCTTTGCGGCACGTTTGATTTCGCCGTCGAAGAACAGAGAACAAAGCTTTTTGACTTCCTTCGGAATGAGGTTTGACATAACCGATATAACACCCTGACCGCCAAGCGAAAGAACAGGGATAATACGGTCGTCGTTGCCCGAATATATCGGCAGATCTTCTCCGCAAAGAGAGATTGCCTTTGCCGTGTCGGATATGCTGTCACCCGCATCCTTGAAACCCACTGCCAAAGGGTTTTCGGATATACGCTTCGCCGTTTCGGGTTCGATTTTCATTCCCGTTCTTGCAGGAACGCTGTAAGCGATAAAAGGCAATCCCGAGGCAGAAGCAATATCGTTATAATAGCTTAAAAGTCCCTTTTGGGTGCATTTATTATAATAGGGTGTGACGGCAAGAATGGCATCCACGCCGACAGAAGCGGCATATTCCGAAAGTTCACACGCTTTTTTCGTGTTGTTTCCGCCCGTACCTGCTATAACGGGAACGCGGTTTCTCGTCTGGCTCACGGCGAATTTGATAAGTTCGCGTTTTTCGGAATCGGAAAGTGTCGACGCTTCCCCCGTCGTTCCGCATACGACGATCGCATCGACACCGTTTGTTAATTGGAAATCTATCATTTTTGCAAAAGCTTGGTAATCAATACCGTTTCTGTCAAACGGCGTTGCGAGTGCGGTTGCAACACCTCTGAAAATCAGTTCTTTTTTCATTTGAGGTTTTTCCTTTCACTCCTTTTTAATAAAGCGGAGTCTTGAATTCTTTTGATTGTTATAGTATAATCATTTTTGTTAATATCTCCTCACAATAAGTTTATTCGCTAAATCTATCGTTCGACAACGAAGAAAAGGATTTTATATATGGATCTCTTGAAACGTTCTTCCTATTTTTATAATCTTCCCGAAGAGCTTATCGCACAGACACCTGCGACCGTTCGTGACGAATCGCGTCTTTTGTGTCTTGACAAAGAAAGCGGAAACACCGAGCATAAGGTGTTTCACGATATAATTGACGGGCTCAATCCGGGCGACTGCCTTGTCATCAATGATACCAAGGTTATTCCCGCGCGTCTTTTCGGACGTGCAGAAGGGAGAGCAGGCGAGATTGAAACCGTTCTTCTTTCCCGTCACGAGGGTGAAGGCGAGATTTGGAAATGCCTGACCCGCCCCGGCAAGAAAACGAAGGTCGGTCAGAAAATAATCTATTCCGAAGAACTTTCGGGCACAGTTATTGACGTTTTGGAAGGTGGAATACGTGTTATTGAGTTTGAATACAATGGCGTATTCAACGAGATTCTCGACCGTGTCGGACTTATGCCCCTTCCCCCTTATATAACCGAAAAACTTGCCGATAAATCGCGTTATCAAACCGTTTATGCGAAGACCGACGGTTCTGCCGCAGCGCCGACAGCGGGCTTGCACTTCACTCCCGAGCTTTTGAAGAAGGCAGAGGAAAAGGGTGTTGAGATCGTCCGCGTTCTTCTCCACGTTGGGCTTGGTACCTTCCGTCCCGTTAAGGAAGACGACCTTAAAAACCACACTATGCATTCCGAATATATAAAAGTAACGCCCGAAGCGGCAGAAAAAATCAATGCCGTTCACGAGCGTGGCGGTCGTGTTATCGCCGTTGGTACGACGAGTGTTCGTACACTTGAAACCGCAACAGGCGATGACGGAATCGTTCGTCCTTATGAAGGCGACACCTCGATTTTCATTCATCCCGGTGTCAAGTTCAAATGTGTTGATGCAATAATAACAAACTTCCATCTCCCCGAAAGCACACTCATTATGCTTGTTTGCGCTTTTGCGGGATATGAAAATACGATGAAGGCATATAACGAAGCTGTTGAAAAGAAATACAGATTCTTCTCCTTCGGTGACGCGATGTTTATTTCTTAATTCCCCAAAAATGCAAGCATTTTCGGGGGACCCGACGGTCGCTTCGCTCTCGAATAAAATCTTGCGATTTTATTCGTCTTTTGTGAGATTCGTTCGCTCGCGCCAAATCGGTTCATAAATGTCCCGATTTGCGAATCTCTAAGGTGTAAAAATCGACGCGCATGTCGCGGATTTTTACAATGATTTTATTGTATTTTAGGGTACAAGACTCTGATTTTCCATTTATAACGGAGAAAATAATGACAGAAGCAGAAATCAAAGCTTTACTTAATAAGCAAAGAGAGTTTTACAAAAGCGGTGTTACGCTTGACGTTAAATACCGTATTGCACAACTGAAAAAGCTTTATTCTTATATCGAAAAATACGAAAACGAAATTGCTCTTGCACTTAAATCCGACCTCGGAAAAAGCAATTTCGAAGGGTATATGTGCGAAATCGGTATGGCGAAATCCGAAATTTCGTATATGATTTGTCATACGAAAAAGTTCTCAAAGAGGAAGACCGTCAGAAC
>JAZOSQ010000049.1:0-7376 GCA_045657245.1 Eubacteriales bacterium
ACGGCTCGGCTTGGTTTGTTTTATACCCAAACTCTGCAAATATCTTACAATCCCTTGCGAGGGTTGCGGGGTCGCAGGAGATATAGAGGACTTGTTTTGGGTTTGCGTTGACGACCGTTTCGATAACCTCTTTCTCAAGCCCTTTTCGGGGCGGGTCGACAATTATCGTATCGGGTGTGCCGAACTTCTTTTTACATTCATTAACTCCCAACGAAGCGTCACCGCAGACGAAAAGGGTGTTTTTCTCGTTTCTGCCGTTGAGTTTTGCATTTACCTTCGCATTTTCGACGGCTGAATCGATAATTTCAACACCGCAAAGCATATCGTCTTCTTCTGCAACACAAAGACCGATAGTACCTGCACCGCAATACAAATCGAGTATGATCGACGGTTTTTCACGTTCGTTAAGCAGTTCTTTTGCGCGTGTATAGAGCTTTTCCGCCATATCGGCGTTAACTTGATAGAACGAACGTGGGGAGATCTCGAAGGTTTTTCCGCAAAGCGTGTCCTTCAAGACGTTTTCGCCAACGAGTTTTTCGGTTTCGTCACCGAAAATCACGTTATCACGTCTTTTATTTATATTTTGATGTATTCCGACAATTTTCTCAAATTTTTTTGCAACAGCGTCGGCAAGAACCGAAATCTTTCGGTTTTGTTTCGCAACGACAAGACAAACGAGAACCTCGCCTTTTCGGTTCTTTCTCATTACGATATGACGAAGCACACCTTTTCCGTTCGTTTCGTCATAGGGGGGAATACAAAGTCGATTCGCCATCTCCGCTGTGAAGGAAGCAATTTCCTCGAAAAGACCGTCTTGCAATCTGCAACCGCTATGCTCTACTATCCTATGAGAACGACGGGCATAATATCCATATATACACTGACCGTTTTTGCCCATCGAGAAGGGGTATTGCACCTTGTTTCGATAGTTTTCGGGAGAGTCCGACACAGTTTCCTTTATTTCTAGGTCAAGATTGCCGATTCGCTTCATCGCATCGGAAACAAACTTGCGTTTTAACGTCTTTTCGGCTTCATAGCTGATATGACGAAAAGCGCAACCGCCACATTTTCGGCTCACGGCGCAATCACTCTCGATTCTTTCGGGAGAAGGGGAAAGAATCTCGAAAACCTTTGCGAACGAATGGTTTTTAAGCTCCTTCATTACGATTGCGCGAACCTTATCACCGACGGCAGTATCCGCAATAAAGACAACCTTGCCGTCATGTCTGCCGACACCGAAGCCCTCGGGGGTTATGTCTGTTATTTCAATTTCAATAATATCGTTTTTCATTGTCTTTACCTTTGTTATACGGATTATTCACCGTATATCCCTCGATAAACGGCGAGAGCGCGTTCAAAAGAAGCAATATAATATATCCGTATTCATATCCACCGAATGCTTTTCTCGAAACGAAAATCAAAACAGCGGAAACAAGCGCGAACACGAACTTTCCAAGCTCGGTCATCGGCACGGTTTGGCTCTCGTTAAGTCCAAACAGTGCAATAAACGGAATTGCGCCCGAAAGCACGATGCTGTATGCGAAATATGCGCTTTCCGCATCGGCAGAGGGGAACATAAGCGAGAGTATGAGGATGGTAAGCACGAACGTCGCGCTTGGGGTTAGGTTTGCCTGTTTTTTATAAAGCAACCACAAAAACGAAATGCACATCGCAAGGACGGCAATCTCGCCCAATCCACCCGAAGCATATCCGAAAAGCTGGGGTATCGCGCCGTCTTCATAAACACTTCCGTCGGCAATATATTCAATCGGGGATTTTACAAGATAGCCCTTCAAAAGACGGCCGTCAATCGAAAAATCGAAGGCGGAAAAATATGCAAACGGTTTTGTGAATGCCGTCATAAGCTTCGGGAACAGGATGTTAAGCGTTGCCGCTGAAAAAATGAAGGGGTTGAACAATCTTTTTTGACGGTAAACACGCAAATTCTTCGCAACAACGACAAAAATCGACGAAAATACGGTTATCCAAAGCGGAACAGACACGGGCATTGAAAAACAAGCGAGTATTCCGTAGTTTGCCGACATTATGTCGACCGACTCTTCTTTTTTGCGTTTGAGAATCTTCCATTGATAGAGGAAATCGAGTCCGAGCGAGAACGCGCCTCCGAGAAGGCAGAGCGTAATAACTCTTGCGCCGAAAATATAGACACTCCAAATTAAAACGGGGAGAAGTGCTATCGAAAAATCGATTGCGTAATCGTTTCTATTCTCCTTCGCATGAACGAAGGTTGGGAGAAATCTTTTCATTTCTTCACCTCCGCTTTATCGGTTTTTATCATCTTCAAAAGCGGTATGTTGCTGTCGCAGACATATTCACAAGCTCCACAAGCGATACAATGCTTTGTCAAGGTTTCGTCGTCCTTGCCGACGATACGATAGGGATGAAGCCCAACAGGGCAGACAGACACACATTTTCCGCAGGAAATACAGTCAAAAATCGGTCTTTCCTTCTTCTCGACAGAAATTACGGTTCTTGCGTTTTCCGAAAGGAATCGTGTTGCAATATAGCCGTTTATACGGCTGTTTATAACCGAAAAGGTCGTTTCGGACTTGAACTTTGCCGAGATTATCAACGGTTCGACCGCAACACCCTTCGGCACTTTGAGGTTGAAGCCATTGCCCTTTTCGTCGCAGACGGTTATATATCTTTCAAGCTGGGGCATGCCCTCCAAAAACGCATCGAAAATTGCGATTGCGGTTTCTGCACCGACGATGAAAACACCCTTGTCAACCGCTGTTTCGTCGAAAGCGATATCCGTCACAAACAGCGCACGAACGATGCTGACGTCGGTATAGGGATATTTTCTGTCAAGGAGAGCGACAGAACAGAGATTTTCGTCGTTTATATTCTCGGAAAGCGATTTTGTCGCTTTTTTCTTGTTGTTTTCAATCGCGAAAACGGCTTTTGAGGCATTGAGCGCCTTCAAAATCAATTTTGCACCGCCGAGCAAGGATTTCGACTTCTCGGAACAAAGTTTGGCGTTCGTTGCGGAGAGCGGATCGGTTTCTGTGCAATCGATTACGACAGTGTGAATCTTCGATTCGGCATTTTTCAGCATCTTCCAAAGAGGGTTTCCGCTTCTCGAATCGAAAATCGACAAAAGCCTTGCACGTTCGGTTATATATTCAAAATCCATCTCAGAAATCGGCTTTGTTTCGGGGTTGAAAAGACGAACCTCGTCGGTTTCACCGCTGTTTTTTATGACAAGATATTTTCTGCCGTTCGATTCGATTACACCCTCGAAAACACCTGCAACAGGGGCAAAAATCGGGGTATTGTCCATATTCGCAAGATGCGTTCCTCGTGAAACAAAGTCGCCTTCACGGAAAGCGAGCGCAGTCTTACCCTGAACCTCAATCCCGACACGGCAATTGCCGACGGTTTTGAGAAACGGGGCATCGGTTATTTTCGATTGTTCGGACAATTTCACACCGCCGGAAAATTTTAATACCATCGTCAATCCGCTTTCCGAAAAATTATATAATTATATATAAATATACAGAGTATAGTATACCATATATATAGTATTTTTCAAGTATAACTTTTGCTTTATATTGTATTTTTGTGTAAATTTTTGTGTTTTTTGGGGTTCGCGAAAAGCGAGTTATCGAGCGTGCGGCAGAAAAATAAAACGCGAAAACCCTTGCGTTTTCGACTTTTTTCGGATATAATTTCATCGGAAGGTGATATTTTTGAAATTAACCGATAAAGTTGATATAAAAATCTTTATACTCTATCTTTTGAACAGTGTGAACGAACCGCTTGAATTTAACAGCTTAAACGATATCGTGCTTCAGGACGAATTTGTCGGATATTTCGACTTTGCTTTTGCGTTTTCCGAGCTTTTGGATACCCAACAGATTGTCGACGTCAAAAAAGAAGGCGGTTTTTATTACACAATTTCCGAGCTTGGAATCGAAACTCTGAACGGCTATGAATCGTCAATATATCCTACCATAAAAGACCGCGCATTGAAATGTGCGATGCGACTCATTGCGTTCAACAAAACGGCTTCCCGACTCACAACCTCGTTCGCAGAAGAAGGAAAGGGATATCGACTTAATTGCTCTATAAACGACAGCGAAAAAACGCTTTTCTCGGTCAACGTCTATCTTACGGAACGTGAATACGGCGAAAAGATGGAACAAAACTTCAAAGACCGCGCGGAAATTATATTCAGAGGCGCTTTGTCGCTTCTCTCGGGGGATGTGAACTTTATCTTTGACGAATAAGAAAAAAGCCGAAAGCATCATCTCTCTCCTCGAAGAAAAATATCCGAACGTGGCTTGCGGGCTCGATTGGGGCGGGGAAGACGAATATAAACTCCTCATAATGTCGATTCTCTCGGCACAATGCACCGATGCACGTGTCAACATCGTTTCGAAAACCTTATTTTCGCGGTTTCCAACGGTTTATGATATGGCATCGGCTTCGCTTAACGAGATTGAAGACGAAATACGTTCAGTCGGGCTTTATCATTCAAAGGCAAAGGCATTGAAGGAATGTTGTGTCCGTCTGGTCGAGGTTTATGACGGCAAGTTGCCAAGCGAGATGAAAGAGCTTTTAACCCTCCGCGGTGTCGGAAGAAAGGTTGCTAACCTGCTTCGCGGTGACCTTTTCGGGCTTGGTGGTATTGTTGCAGACACGCATTGTATCCGTATTTCGAACCGACTTGGGCTTTCGGAAGGCAACGACCCGTTGAAAACCGAGCGTGACCTGTCAAAGCTGATTCCGCCCGAAAAACAAAGTGATTTTTGCCATCGAATCGTCATGTTCGGACGTGAGATCTGCACCGCGCGGAACCCGAAATGCGACGATTGTATTCTTGAAAAATATTGCGAGTATAAAAATGATTGATCCTAAAGCGTTACAAAAATTAATGTCCCTGACAAGACGTGCGATCGACAAATATAATATGATTGAAGAAGGCGACAGAATCGCCGTCGGTGTTTCCGGCGGTAAGGACAGTCTTGCGCTGCTCTGCGCCTTGAAGGGATTGTCGAGGTTCTATCCGAAGAAGTTCGAAATCGTGCCCATCAACATAAAAATGGGGTTCCCGAACGAAACCGACGTTGTTTCACGTGAACTCTGTGAAGAGCTTGGGCTCGAGCTTCAAAGTGTCGAAAGTGATATATATTCGGTCGTTTTCGAGATACGAAAGGAAAAACACCCCTGTTCGCTTTGCTCGAATATGCGCCGAGGTGCGCTTCATTCCGCCGCAAAAGAGCTTGGTTGCAACAAACTCGCGCTCGGACATCATTTTGACGATGCGGTCGAAACGATTATTATGAACCTCTTCATCGAGGCACGGTTTGACTGTTTCTTGCCCGTGACCTATCTTGACAGAAGCGATATCACGGTTATCCGCCCGATGCTCTATGTCCCCGAAAAAGAGGTCAGCCATTTCGTTCGCACGAGCAACATCGTACCCGTGCCGAAAAACTGCCCCGAAGACGGTAACACACGTCGCGAAGAAGCGAAAATCGCCCTTACCGACCTCGAACGCAAAGAACGCGGGGTGAAGATGCGTATTTTTAATGCATTTTTTAATAAATGATTTTTAGGAAACTTTTTGAAAAAAGTTTCCCATACCCTTCAAAAACTTTTATATAAAACGGCATTATACAATGCCGTTTTGTTTTTTTGTGTCCTTAAATCACCAAAATAAAAAATTCTGAGCACGTAGCAGAATAGATGCAGAATGAAAAATCGACACCCGAAGCTGTAGAAATCTACTGCGAGCGGTGACGATTTTTTATAGAACAAATTTATTTGTTCGTTCTGCGCTATTATGCTTAGTGCGAAAACTATTGACAAAGCGATATCGTTATGATATCATAAACTCGTAAATACACCTATGGAGGTATATTATGAACGAAAAAGTACTTAACAAAAAGCGCAACGGTATGGCTGTTATGCTTCTTGACATTCTCCTTCTTATCGGACTTATCGCAGGTCTTATAACCGGCATTGTGCTTTCCGAAAAAGGCGAATCTATCGGCGACATCATTGCCGCAACTTGCGGTGTTTTGCTTTGTATCGCTTGGATTCCCCTTATCGGTCTCAAGGTGTTAAAGCCCCAAGAAGCGCTTGTTTTAACGCTTTTCGGTAATTATATCGGCACTCTTAAAGGCGAAGGATTCTATTGGGTGAACCCCTTCTGTGTTGCTGTTAACCCCGCGTCCGAAACAAAGCTCAACCAGAGTGGCGACGTGAAACAGGTTGCACTCAAAACCGTTGAGGGACAACACATTTCGGCATCGATGCCCTCGAAAAAGATGTCGCTTAAGATTATGACTCTCAATAATAACCGCCAAAAAATCAACGATTGCCTTGGCAACCCCGTTGAGATCGGTATTGCGGTTACTTGGCGCATTGTTGACACAGCAAAAGCGGCGTTCAACGTTGATAACTATAAAGAATTCCTCTCGCTTCAATGCGACAGCGCACTCCGTAACATCGTTCGTCTTTATCCCTATGATACCGCACCCGGTATTGATACCACAGGCGACGGCATTGCCGATGAAGGCAGTCTTCGCGGTTCGAGCGAGGTTGTAGCAAGCCGTATCAAAGACGAGATTCAAACCCGTGTCGCAGAAGCAGGACTTGAAATTATCGAAGCAAGAATAACCTATCTTGCCTATGCACCCGAAATTGCGGCTGTTATGCTTCAAAGACAACAGGCATCGGCTATCGTCGACGCAAGAAAGCTTATTGTTGACGGTGCTGTGGGTATGGTCGAAATGGCGCTCGAACGTCTTAATGAAAAGGGCACTGTTCAGCTTGACGAAGAACGCAAGGCAGCGATGGTTTCCAACCTCTTGGTCGTTCTCTGCGGTAACCGTGACGCACAACCTATCGTTAATTCGGGAAGTCTTTATTAATTATGGCTGATAACGGAAAAAAACAGATACCTTTGAGGTTATCGCCGAAGCTTTTTGCCGATATAGCCGCTTGGGCGGAAGACGATTTCCGCTCGATCAACGGTCAGATCGAATATCTTTTGAGCGAATGTGTGCGTCAACGCAAAAAAGACGGAAAATACGTTTCCGAAGAGATCGATAAGCCCTTGGAAATTGATATTTGATTATATTTAGGGGGTTTTTTTCAATTCCCCCACAAAACAAGTTTTGCGGGGACCCCATAAGCCCCCTATAACCCCCAAAAACTTTTATATAAAACGGCATCGAGTGATGCCGTTTTTTTATTTTTTCATAAAAACACAACACCCAAACTGCGCGTAGCAGAATAGATGAGAGATACCCCACAAAACAAGTTTTGCGGGGACCCCGTTCAATGAAAAATCGGCACCCGCCGCTGTAGAAATCTACTGCAAGCGGTGCCGATTTTTTATA
>JAZOSQ010000050.1:0-11816 GCA_045657245.1 Eubacteriales bacterium
ACAGCGATAAGGATAGTGGTAGAACCGGTAGCGGTAGGAATACGCTGAGCAGAGCCGATGAGCTTGCCGTTGAGTTCGGGGATAACAAGACCGGTAGCCTTTGCAGCGCCGGTGCTGTTAGGAACGATGTTCATAGCGCCAGCTCTGGATCTTCTGAGGTCGCCCTTTCTCTGAGGACCGTCGAGGATCATCTGGTCGCCGGTGTAAGCGTGAACGGTGGTCATGATACCGCTCTGGATAGCAGCGTAGTCGTTAAGTGCCTTAGCCATAGGAGCGAGGCAGTTGGTGGTGCAGGAAGCTGCAGAAATGATAGTATCTTCAGCGGTAAGGGTGTTGTTGTTTACGTTGTAAACGATGGTGGGAAGATCGTTGCCTGCGGGAGCAGAGATAACAACCTTCTTAGCGCCTGCAGTGATGTGTGCAGAAGCGTTTTCCTTAGAGGTGTAGAAGCCGGTGCATTCGAGAACAACATCGACATCAAGAGCACCCCAAGGGCAGTTTACAGCATCTTTTTCAGCGTAGATTTTGATTTCCTTACCGTCAACGATGATGGAGTCATCAGTGTAATCAACGGTGTGTGCGGGAGTGGTGCCCAACTTACCGCAGAAACCGCCCTGAGCGGTGTCATACTTGAGAAGGTGAGCGAGCATTTTGGGGCTGGTGAGGTCGTTGATTGCAACAACTTCATAGCCTTCAGCGTCAGCCATCTGGCGGAATGCAAGACGACCGATACGGCCAAAGCCGTTAATAGCAACTTTTACAGACATTTTGGTAGTCCTCCGTTATTTTTATTTATTTCACCATAGAATAGTTTATACCTAATGGTGAAAAATTACAAGTGTGAGATTTTTCAAAAAGCCCCTATTTTTCCTCGGGGTTTTTGTCATTTTCGCTAATAAATTTCCGAACACGTAATCGGGCACCGATAGATTCGACTTTTGCCCTGCATTTTTCAATGTCTTCCGCCGTCAAAGTGTCTTCAACAACAGAGAAAATCACGGTCGGAATTACGCCAACACAATTCTTTCCGAAATCGAACATGGCGTCGTATGCTTTCTTGCCGAAAACGGGGTGACAAAGCGCATCATAATCGTCTTCATTTGCGCTGTTAAGACTGATGGAAACGCTGTCTATCAAACCTGCCAAACGTTTTGCGGAATTACTGTTTGTAATAAGGTCAGCTTGTCCGTTTGTGTTAAGACGAATGGGCAAGGGGTATTTTTGTTTCAAGAGCTTTGCAACTTCAATAAGCGCGTCAAACCGACAGGTCGGCTCTCCAAATCCGCAAAATACAAAAGAATCGCATTCGTCGAAAAACAACTTGTCAACGGCGTCTATAACCTCTTGCACAGAAGGTTCGCGCTCGAGCCAAAGACTGTCGCTTCCGTATGCGGTTTCGCCATTGTTACGAAGACAAAACGTACAATCGTTAGTACATCTGTTGGTGAGATTAATATATATACCGTTACCGACACGGTACGCGAAGGTAAGGGTTCTGAATTTAGAACCCAAATAACCTTTTTGCATTTTCTTCGGTGATTCGTTCGATATGTTCAAAATCTGTTCCTCTGATTTCTGCGATCTTTTCGAGCGTATATCTCATATAACTCGAGTCGTTTCGTTTGCCTCTGAACGGGTGCGCTGTAAGGTAGGGGGAGTCTGTTTCCGTGAGAATTCTGTCTTCGGGCACGAATTCGGCATTCTCGACGGGGAATTTGGCATTCTTGAACGTTACAGTGCCGGGAAAAGAAATATACCAGCCACGGTTAAGCAACAATTTTGCCGTTTCCTTGCTTCCCGAAAAAGCATGGAAAACACCCTTGACGTCGTATTCGAAAATGATGTCAAGACAATCCTTAACGGCGTCGCGTTCATGGATAACAATAGGCATATCCGTTTCGATTGCAAGCTCGAGTTGTTTACGAAACAGCACCTTTTGTTCTTCTTTGTGTTCTGTGCCGTAATGATAGTCAAGTCCGATCTCGCCGACGGCAACGACCTTCGGATGAGAAAGCATAGATTTTATCGTTTCGAGGTCCTCGTCCTTGAAGTTCAAAACCTCTTGCGGATGAAAACCGACCGCTGCATACATATTCGGGTATTTTTCTGCAAGCTTAATCGAAAATTCCGAAGTTTCGATGTTGCAACCTGCATTGATGATTGCCGAAACGCCTTTTTCTGCGAAAAGGGAAGTCAAAAGCTCGTCCCTGTCGCAGTCAAAAGCATCATCGTCATAGTGTGCGTGAATATCAATCATTTATCTGACCTTACTTCCGGGATTTGCATTTTCGTCGGCAAAGAGAACCTTAACACCGTTTTCGGTATCAGCGGCAAGAATCATACCGTTGCTTTCGATTCCGCGAAGCTTAACGCTCTTGAGGTTAGAAACAACAACAACCTTTTTGCCGATAAGCTCGTCGGGGGCGTAATATTTCGCAATACCCGAAACGACCTGACGGATTTCTGAACCCATATCAACCTGAAGAACAAGCAATTTATCGCTGTTTTCGGCTTTTACACATTCTTTGATAAGACCGACGCGAAGATCGATCTTTGCGAAATCTTCAATACCGATAATCTGGGGCTCTTCTGCCTTCTTTTCTTCTTTCTTTTCGGCTTTTTCTGCTTTTTTAGCCGCTTTTTTCAATTCATTTTGCTTCTTTTCAAATTCCGCAAAGAATTTCTTTTCGTCGATTCTTGCAAAAAGAATCGGAATTTCGCCTAATTCGAAATTAGTGCAAGGATAATTATAGGCACAATCAGAATCGAAATCGACAGATGTCACACCGAAAACAGCATTGATTTTTTCAGCAGTTTCGGGCATAAGAGGTGCAATAAGAAGATTGCAGATTCGGATGCTTTCAACAAGGTTGGAAAGCACGTTTGCAAGTTCTTCCTTCTTGTCTTCGTCTTTTGCAAGAACCCAAGGAGTCGTTTCATCGATATATTTGTTACAAGCTTTGAGCGTGTTGAAAATCGAAGCATCAGCATCTGCGATGAAATAACTATCATACTTTTCGACAGTTTCTTTGATGCCGTTTTTGACGGCATTTTTCAAAGAAGTTGCAAATTCATCGTCTTTGCCGTTGTTTTTGGGAATGATGCCGCCAAAATATTGCTTTATCATTGCGCCTGTACGGGAAACGAGGTTGCCGAGCGTGTTCGCAAGGTCGCCGTTTGTACGTTTTATAAGGTTTTCATAGGTTATGCTGCCGTCATTGAAATAACCCATTTCAGCGAGGAGATAATGTCTTACAACGTCCAAACCGAATTCCTTAATAAGCTCGTCACCGTAAATTACGTTGCCTTTGGATTTACTCATCTTGTCTTCACCGAAAAGAAGCCAAGGATGTCCGAGAACCTGCTTGGGAAGGGGAAGACCGAGAGCCATAAGAATGATAGGCCAATAGATTGTATGGAATCTGACGATGTCTTTGCCGATAACCTGCAAATCAGCGGGCCAAAGCTTATCAAATTGTTCGGAAGATCCGTCGGGATCATAACCGATTGCGGTTATATAATTGGAAAGCGCATCCAACCAAACGTATACAACATGACCGGGATCAAATTCAACGGGAATACCCCAAGAGAAGCTTGTTCTTGAAACGCAAAGGTCCTGAAGACCGGGTTTGATAAAGTTGTTTATCATTTCGTTCTTTCGAGAAGCAGGGGTGATAAAATCATCGTGACTGTTGTAATATTCAACAAGGCGATCAGCATATTTCGAAAGACGGAGAAAATATGCTTCTTCACTTGCTTTTTTACATTCTCGACCACAGTCCGGACAGCAACCGTCCTTTAACTGTGTGTCAGTCCAGAAGGATTCGCAGGGTGTACAGTAGTTACCTTCATAAGAACCCTTATAAATGTCACCGCTTTCATAAAGCTTCTTGAATATCTTCTGAACGCATTTAACGTGTTCTTCGTCGGTGGTTCTGATGAATTTGTCATAACTGATGTTGAACAAATCCCAAATTTCTTTGATTTCACCGGCTACGTTGTCAACGTATGCCTGAGGTGTGATACCTGCTTTTTCAGCTTCCTGCTGGATCTTCTGACCGTGTTCGTCGGTACCCGTAAGGAAGAATACGTCAAAACCGCGCAATCTTTTATATCTTGCGATAGCATCGGTAAGAACTGCTTCATAAACGTTACCGATATGGGGCTTTTTTGATGTATACGCAATAGCGGTTGTTACATAAAATTTTTCGTTCATAAATTTATCCTCAAAATAGAAATTAGTTTTTCAAACTGTGAATAGGTGCGGGAATTCTGCCGCCGCGATTGATGAATACTTCGGGAGACTCCGAACGCAAATTCATAATCGGAGCTGTACCCAAAAGTCCGCCGAAATCGACAGAATCGCCGACGGTTTTTCCGTATGCGGGGATGATTCTCACGGCGGTAGTTTTCGTATTTGCAACACCGATCGAAATTTCATCTGCAATTATACCGCAAATAACTGCTTCGCTCGTGTCACCGGGTACTGCAATCATATCAAGACCGACAGAACAAACAGCGGTCATCGCTTCAAGCTTTTCAATGGAAAGAACACCCTTCTCAACAGCGCTGATCATACCTGCATCTTCCGAAACGGGAATGAATGCACCCGAAAGACCGCCAACGTGCGAAGAAGCCATAACACCGCCCTTTTTAACGGCGTCGTTGAGCATCGCCAAAGCAGCTGTGGTGCCGTGTGCGCCGCAGGTTTCAAGTCCCATCGTTTCAAGTATGTCAGCAACCGAATCTCCGATAGCGGGAGTCGGTGCAAGTGAAAGGTCAACAATACCGAAGGGGACACCGAGTCTGTTCGATGCTTCTCTTGCGACAAGCTGACCGACACGGGTAATCTTGAAGGATTGCTTTTTGATAACTTCAGCAAGTTCACTCAAACTGCAATCTTCTGCACGGCGAATAGCCGAGCTTACAACACCGGGACCGGAAACACCAACGTTGATAATAGAACCGGGTTCACCGACACCGTGAAATGCACCTGCCATAAAGGGATTATCTTCGGGTACGTTCGCAAAAACAACAAGCTTTGCACATCCGATCGAGTTGTTGTCGCGAGTAAGATATGCCGTCTTCTTGATTATACTGCCCATTTTTGCGATTGCATCCATATTGATGCCTGCTTTTGTTGTAGCAACGTTAACCGAAGAACAAACCATTTTCGTTGTTGCGAGTGCTTCGGGGATAGCGTCGATAAGAGCATCTTCACCCTTCGTGCTTCCCTTGTGAACAAGTGCACCGAAACCGCCGATGAAGTTAATTCCAACCGCTTCCGCCGCCTTGTCAAGCGCTTTCGCTGCTTTAACGTATCCTTCGCTGTCAAGCTTACCGCCGACAAGTGAAAGGGGAGTTACCGAAACACGTTTGTTGATGATCGGAATGCCATACATTTTTTCAATTTCGTTGGCAACAGGAACAAGTCTTTCGGCAGTCTTCGTAATCTTGTCATAGACGTTGTTTATAAATCTTGTCTCGTCATCACTAACACAATCAAAGAGGGAAATGCCCATAGTTACGGTACGGATATCAAGGTTTTCCTCTCGGATCATGTTTATTGTCTCAAGTATATCTTTTGTATCTATCATAGAGAACTCCGTTTATATTCTGTGCATAGAATCGAAGATGTCTTCGTGCATAAGATGGATTTCAAGACCGATTTCTTTGCCGAGTTCAGAAAGCTTGTCGGAAAAATCGGTAAAAGGAACGTTAAGACCGTTGATTTCAACAATCATAATCATCGCAAAATATTCGTCGAGAACGGTTTGCGAAATATCAATGATGTTTGCGCCGTATTCTGCACACTTATTACTTACTTTTGCGATAATACCAACATTATCTTTACCTGTAACGGATATAACTGCCTTAGATTTCATTGTTTGTCCCTTTCTTTTTCTTGCGGAGTTCAGAGAAGAAATCCGATAATATCAAAGCGCATTCTTTTTCAAGAACGCCGCCTTCAACTTCGTATTTATGGTTTAGGGGATAATTGCGAAGATTAAAAACAGAACCTAACGCACCTGCTTTTTTATCATAGCACCCGAAAACAACTCTCTTAATACGAGAATTTACGATTGCACCCGCACACATAGGACACGGCTCCATAGTAACGTAGAGTGTGCAATCGGTTAAACGCCAAGCTCCTGTCTTTTTACAAGCACGGTCGATAGCGATGATCTCTGCGTGGTGTAATGCATTATTCTTTTTTTCTCGCATGTTGCGCCCGCTTGCGATAATCTCACCGTCTTTAACGATAACAGCTCCGATAGGAACTTCGCCGTATTTTGCGGCAGTACGAGCTTTCGAAAGCGCACGTTTCATAAAATAGATATCGTTCTGTTCCATAATCAATAATACAAATTAAAAAAGTATATAAATGCAATTATAAACGGTATTGACATAAAATTCAAAACCAACAGTGAAACAAATTTAGAAAATCCAAGCTTATATCCAATACACGACGGCTTGTTTATAGAAATCTTGTGTTTCTTGATACCGTATATAGAGATATTGACAAGAAATACAATACCTACAATCGTAAACGCAATTATAATCGAAGAAATAATCGTTTCGATGAAAATATTTCCTTCGGCAAGAGAAGCTGTTACCGAAATAGCGTTATTTATAAAATGTATAATCATCGGCATAATCAAAGATCCGGTGTATTCATAACAATAACCGATCAGTATACCAAATACTGTAGCAAATATAATTCTCGGAGGGTCAAAATGCACTAACCCAAAAAGAAGAGCCGAAATGAAAATTGCACCGTGCTTTCCGAATGGGAGGATCCTTTTCAAAATCAAACCACGGAACATCAATTCTTCACAAATCGCAGGAAGAAAAGCATATAGAAAAAACGTAAGAAAAACTTCAATCGGTGTTTCTGCAATAATTTGAGAATCATCCGCGAATCTTGAGACAAAGTCCGAAAAACAGATGTTCATGAACATGGTCACAAGATATCCGACACCGATAGTTCCAATAACAAAAAGAATTGGTTTTCTTGTTGTATATCTTGGCGGTAATTGAAAACCTTCTTTCGAACCGAACTTATCAAATAACAATTTTGCAATAAGATAGGGGATCAAAAGTCCGAGAACGTAGATGGGAATATCTATGATGATACTTCCGATGTTTGTCGAGAAAAAAGGATTTGGGAACTTTTTGAGAAGAAAAATAGCTACAACCGCAATCAAAAGCTGTGTTGTAAAGATCAATGCACAGGCAATCAAACAAAAAGAAACAGCTCTTCTTGCGTGCTTTATAACTTTTTTCTTATTATCCTTTTCTTTGTTCAGAACCGTAAGAATGTCCACTGTTTCACACCTTGTTAATCATCTTCCCGAAAGAAAGTTTCGCCGCTTCGTCCGAAATATTGCATTTAAGATTATAAATCGGCGTTTTTGAAATCAATTCACCGACGAAGTCGAGTGTTTTGAACTTGTATTCGTTGTTGTCGGGCAGGAAGATTTGGTTTAATAATTTGTTCAAAGCATTGTGGGAAGAAATGCTTTCGATTTCGTTTGTTTCCGAACGTTCTATAAAACAAATCGAACCGAGAGGGAAGTAGACGTTGGAATGTAACCCTTCTTTTCCTCCCCAAGGAGTACCGAAAACGAAAATCTTGCCGTCCATGAATCGAAAAATGGGCTTATCGCCATTAATATATCTTACTTTGTCGCCAAAAAGCTTTTTCCAAAGATTAATATGCGTCGTTTTTCCGACACCGCTTTTTGCCATAAAGCAATATGCGTTTCCGTCATATTCAACAGCAGCACAATGTATAACAAAAGCATCATATCTCGGAATCTCACGAGCAATCGCTCTGTAAATACAAACACTTTCAATAAAACCGTCGGAAAACTGTTCGCCAGAAAGTTTGCGCTCTGTCTCGAGCTCGTTATCGGAAACCGAAACACGAAAATCAAAATCTTCGCCGTCTGCGATATAATTATCACAAACACTTCTGACAAAATCATATCTGTTTTCTATTAAAATTCTTAATTCAGCAATTTTAATTATAAACAAAACAAAACCTCAAATTAAGATATGTTGAAAGAAAAATGCCTTCAATCTTTAATCTGTTATATTATATCATAAAATTCAAGCATGTGCAAGAGTTATGATGCCCATAATAGAATTACTTTCAACAAAAAACCGCCCGAATTTCTTCGGACGGTTTAAAGCTATTCATACTTAGCCCAATATTCGTCTTCTTCAACTTGTTTTTCCATTATAGCGGAAAATTCATCAGAAAATTCGCTTGGGACACGGTAGAAGTTAGCAGTGTCTTCGTATTCGTCGAGATAGTCAATAATATAATAGGTTCCGTTAACAATACCTACACTGTATGAGTCTTTGCTGAATAACAGATCGTCGGAATATAGAGATAAATCAACATAAGAATCAAAGTAAATATACCCCAAGTCCTCGCGTTTTTCCGGCTTTTGAGAAGATACAACCGAGTTTATTGCATCTGATTGAGATTGCGTTAAAACGCATAATGCATATATGTCATCATCGACATCTAAATAATAATAGCAATAATTATTTGTTGAATAACCATTTTCGATTCTCTCAACTACGTAATCGTAAATATCGGAACGGCAATACCAAACTTCATCGGCATCATCTGTATATTGAACCAATATTTTTCCATCAATACTTTTAGAAAGCATATCTTTTGAATACGAAGAAACAAGTAATACTGGTACCTCTTCCGTTACGATTTCGACGTAATCATACCCACCGAAATTCGGTGATAATCCATCGAAATTATCCAACTTCTTATATTCTGTACCGTCATAAAGTTTTATAATGCCATCGTCTGTAATAATGCCGCTTGATGCTCTAAGCTCATCTAACGAAACACATCCGCAGAGGGACAAACAAATTACAATAACAAGAAATAGAGAAATGAATCTAATTGTCTTTTTCATATTTTAGCCCTCCGTTATTCAAGATTAAGTTTCTTTGTGATGATTTTTCTAATCACGATAAACTCGATAAATGTGAATAAACAACACAACAAAATTGCTGTCCAAAAACCGATGTGAGTTGCTGCATAAGGATGTTTTCCAATCCACATTCCGAGTCTTTCGATAAAACCGTTCATAGCTAATTGAGTGAAAATAACAACGATAATTGCGCCAATAATCTGTCTTGCAATATAATAGACGAAATAAGCGCCGACTGCCGAAAGAATACGGTTTTTCTTCGAAAGTTGACCGATTGATATGAAGGTGTCATATAGCAATATGCTTGTGTAAGAACCGATAAGAAGAAATACGATAAGATCGATAGCGATAAACACAAATTGGATTCCCGCATTCCCGAAAGCTTCTTCAAGAAGAAAAGCAATCGCTTTCCAAATTTCAACAAGCAATTCACCCGCTGTTACGATACAACCCGATATCAAAGCAACGATAACTGTAACTATACCCACACAAAGCGCGGTGGTAGATTTAACCCAAATATGTTGAGTCGGCGTGACGGGAAGGGTAAAGGTCAAATAACCTTCCGCCGTAAATAAGTTTCTGTAAAATCTAACGATGCTCATCCAAAAAGTAAAGATAAACACCATAAAAACAGAAATGTAATATGTAATCCAAGAAAAAGTATTTATTATTGAATATGCCATCGTATCAGCTTCAAAAATCTGAATGATTCTGTTCGCCGTCGCGACGGTAAGCAATATGATGTAAACAATGGACATAACTCTCGCGTAGGCGAGAAATTCGTGTTTGAATAGCTTCTTTACCATTTGAATACCTCCCTGAACAGCTCGTCAACGCTCTTTTCGTGTTCCGTTCGTATTTCATCAACGGTGTTTTGTAATGCGATATTGCCGTTTTTAATGAAGATGACCTCATCCAAAATCTGTTCGATGTCGGCAATAAGGTGTGTTGAGATGATTACGGTAGCATCGGGATTATAGTTGTTTATAATAGTCGAAATAACGTAATCACGTGCGGCAGGGTCAACGCCTGCAATCGGTTCGTCAAGTACGTAAAGACGCGCGCTTCTGCTCATAACGAGAATAAGACAAACCTTTTCTTTGTTACCTTTTGAGAGGGTTTTAAGTTTTTTCTTCGGGGATATATCCAATCTTTCAAGCATTTCATATGCAAGTTCGGGACGAAAATCTTCATAAAAATCTGTAAAATACGAAACGATCTGTTCAACCGTCATCCAAGAATTAAGATAACTGTTGTCAGGCAGATATGCCACGATCTTTTTTGTTTCAACTCCGATTTGCTGACCGTCAATAAGTATTTCACCCGATGTCGGAGTAAGCAAACCGTTAATTAATTTAATTAATGTGGTTTTGCCCGAACCGTTCGGTCCCAAAAGTCCGACAATTTTACCGCTTTCCAAAGAAAAGCTTATGTTGTTAAGCGCAGTAAGCTTACCATAGTTCTTTGTTAAGTCACTGCAACGAATAATTTCACTCATTCATTCCACTCCTTTATATATTGTTTAACTGCATCCGTATCCATTCCGAGAACACGCATTGATGCAAAATAATCGGCAGTCTTCTTTGCCAAGATATCGTTCAATACGTCTTTTGCAAGGGCAATATCTTCGCCAACGAACCAACCGGACGCGCGCACTGAATACAAAATCCCTTTGCGTTCCAATTCTTCAAGCGAACGCTGTACCGTATTTGGATTAACTCCAGCCGAAACGGCGATTTCCCTTACAGAAAGTATCTTTTCATTTGGGGCAAACATACCGTTGGCAATGCAAAGACAAAGCTGTTCGCATATCTGAGGACAAATCGGCCTGTTTTTGTCAATGATCCAATCCATTAAATCACTCCTTTCGCACACTGTACTACATCACTAATACAATAATACAGCCATCAATATAAATTGTCAATAGGTTTTATAAAAAATCCCCACCAATTTTTTTTGGTGGGGGAATTGTTATAGGGTAGACAGATAATCATCTGCTTCATCATGGCTTTCGAATATATGAATTTCTTTGTATGAATATTTATTCAAAAGCTCTATAATCTGCGGTCGGCTTTGTGTATTGAAGTTTTTAATAAACGCAATAAACTCCTCGTCATACTCATTGGGCTCAATCCAAGGCATATCGCTTCGTGCTTTGCCTTTTCGATCCATAATGCCGTCAAGACATACGTCCAATGGGTAATCAAGGAAAATCACGGTGTCTGCTTCTTTCATTCGCAATTCCATTGTTGAAGCATAATTTCCGTCTATGATCCACTTATCGTTTTCCAATATTTTATATAACCTATCGAGAAAAATATCCTTGTCAACAGTCGTTCTATCTTCATTCCAAAACATCAAATCCAAATGAAATAGGGGAATATCTGTAATTCTATGAAGCTTTTTCGAAAATGTACTTTTGCCACTACCCGGACAACCGATTACTATTATTTTATTCACGTATTCTCACCTATAATTAATTTACTGTCCTCAGATTGTATCACGAGATATCAATGTTTTCAACCCATAGAAAAATCCGCCCGAATTAATTCGGGCGGATAATTTTGATTTATAAATCTAATTACTTAGATGCTTTAATAGCAGCCTGTGCAGCGGCAAGGCGAGCAATCGGAACTCTGAAGGGAGAGCAGGAAACGTAATCAAGACCAACCTTGTGGCAGAACTCAACAGATACGGGGTCGCCGCCGTGCTCACCGCAGATACCACAGTGAATTTCGGGACGTGTCTTCTTACCAAGGGTAACAGCCATATCCATCAACTTACCAACGCCGTTCTGGTCAAGCTTAGCAAACGGATCGTTCTCATAAATCTTAGTATCGTAGTATG
>JAZOSQ010000051.1:0-30666 GCA_045657245.1 Eubacteriales bacterium
CGATAATACTCCCGCACCTGCCGATGCGGCATCTTACCAAATGTTGAGAGAACACCTCTTGGAAGTTCTTCATACCTTAACTCCTCGTGAAGAATCGGTTCTCAAGCTCCGCTTCGGTCTTGAAGACGGCAGACCGAGAACACTTGAAGAAGTCGGTAAAGTGTTTGATATCACTCGTGAACGTATCCGTCAGATAGAAGCGAAAGCATTAAGAAAGCTTCGTCATCCGAGCCGTTCCAAAAAATTGAAGGATTATCTTGAATAACCAAGAAAGGCAATATAAATGAAACAGCAATTAGAACAAATAAGAACGTCAGCGATAGCCGAAATTGCGGCCGCTGATACTTCTTTGGAAGAAATAAGAATAAAATATCTCGGCAAAAAGGGTGCTTTGACGGCTATCCTTCGTGGAATGGGTTCGTTAACTCCCGAGGAACGTCCCGTAATCGGTGCAGTTGCAAACGAGGTCAGAAACGATATCGAATCTGCTCTCGAAAAACGCGGCGCAGAACTCAAAAAGCTTTCTCTTGCGCGTTCGCTTGTCGAAGAAAAGCTTGACGTTACTTACGATGCAATCGCTCCCAACGCAGGACATATTCACCCCATAACCCGTGCGCTCGAACGTATGACCGAAATTTTCATTGATATGGGATTCTCTATAGTAGAAGGCCCCGAGGTCGAAACCGTCGGAAACAACTTCGATGCGCTCAATGCTCCTGCAGACCACCCCTCGCGTGATTTTCAGGATACGTTTTATATCACCGAATCAACCCTGCTTCGTACCCAAACCTCTCCCGTACAGATACGTGCAATGCGTGGGATGACTCCTCCTATTCGTATAATATCCCCCGGTAGAGTGTATAGAAGCGACGTTGCGGATGCATCGCATTCTCCTATGTTCCACCAGCTTGAAGGTCTTGTTATAGACAAGGGTATAACTATGGGCGACCTCAAGGGTATACTTTCGAAGTTCGCGAAAACGATGTTCGGTCCCGAAACAAAAACCCGTTTTAGACCTCACAATTTCCCGTTCACAGAACCCTCTGCCGAAGTTGACGTTTCTTGCTTCGTTTGCGGCGGAAAGGGCTGTCGCTTGTGTAAGGGTGAGGGCTGGATGGAAATCCTCGGTTCCGGTATGGTTCACCCCGAAGTTTTGAGAGCGGGCGGAATCGACCCCGACGTATACACCGGTTTTGCTTTCGGTATGGGTGTTGAACGTGTTGCGATGGTTATGTCGGGTATCGACGATCTTCGCCTTATGTTCGAAAACGACGCTCGTTTCCTTAAACAGTTTTAATCGGTAGGGAAGGAGAAATAACAAATGGAAGTATCACTTAATTGGCTTAAAGATTATGTAAACACTCCCGATGATATAAAAACCTTCTGCGATGCTATGACGATGACAGGCACAAAGGTTGAAGGATATAAAATTCTCGGCAGTGATATAGAAAACGTGGTAGTTGGCAAAATTATGTCAACTGAACCGCACCCCGATTCCGACCATCTTATAATCTGTCAGATCGACGTCGGAAAAGAAGAAAAACTCCAAATCGTAACCGGTGCACAAAACGTAAAAGCAGGCGACGTTGTTCCCGTATGTCTTGACGGCGCACGTCTCCCCGGCGGAAAGACTATTAAGAACGGAAAACTCCGCGGTGTTCTTTCCCAGGGTATGCTTTGCTCTCTCGGTGAGCTCGGCTTGACTGTTAACGATTTCCCCTATGCTATTGAAGACGGAATATTCCTTCTCGAAGAAGAATGTAATCTCGGCGACGATATTCGTGACGTTTGTAAAATCAATGATACTATCGTTGAATTCGAACTCACGTTCAACCGTCCCGACTGCCTTTCTTATATAGGTATTGCACGAGAAGTTGCCGCGACCTTCGGCGAAAAGACAAATCTTCCCGAACCTAAGGTTTCTGAGGTAAAAGACGGCGAAAAAGCGTCCGATTATATCAAGGTTAACGTTCTCAACAAAGAACTTTGCCCTCGTTATACCGCAAGAGTAGTTAAAAACGTAAAAATCGGTCCTTCTCCTCTCTGGCTTCGTGCAAAATTGCGTGCCGCAGGCGTAAGACCTATCAACAATATCGTTGATATAACAAACTTCGTTATGCTCGAATACGGTCAACCTATGCACGCTTTCGACTATGAATATATCAAGAGCCGTGAAATCAACGTTCGTAACGCAAACGAAGGCGAAGAAATCGTTACTCTCGATGGTGTAACCCGTAAGCTCACTCCCGAAATGCTTGTTATTGCCGACGGTTCGCGTGCCGTTGCACTTGCAGGTGTAATGGGCGGTGAGAACAGTGAAATCACCGATAACACCAGAACCGTTGTTTTTGAAAGCGCAAACTTTGCCCGTGAAAGCATCAGAAAGACTTCTAAATCCGTCGGCCTTCGTACCGATAGCTCCGCGAAGTTCGAAAAAGGACTTCCTGCATGTAATACTCTTCCTGCAGTCGATCGTGCGGCAGAACTTGTCAATATGCTTTGTTGCGGTGAAGTTGTTGAAGGTATTATTGATATCAATCACGCTGATATTTCCGAAAGAACGGTTGCTTACGACCGTGCAAAGATCAATGCACTTTTGGGAACAAATATTTCCGATGAAGAAATGGATAAGCTGTTGGCTACTGTTGAACTCGTTTCCGACGGCAAGGGCGGACTTATTGTTCCTCCGTACAGAAGCGATATAATCAATACTGCCGATATAGCAGAAGAAGTTGTTCGTCTTTACGGCTTCGATAAGATCGAAGAAACAATGTTCAGAGGCGCTGCCGACCTTGGCGGAAGACTTCCTATCGAAGCGTTCCGTTACCAAATCAATCACGCAATGGCGGGATTGGGATATTGCGAAACCTGTACGTATTCCTTCGTTTCTCCCTCGGCGCTTGATAAGATCAATATTCCCGAAGATAGCGAACTTCGCGACTTTATCCGCTTGATAAATCCGCTTGGTGAAGATACTTCGGTAATGCGTACTCACGCGCTTCCCTCGATGCTCGAAGTTCTTTCGAGAAACGTAAACCGCAAGGTTGAAAAATGCCGTATGTCCGAAATAATGACACTTTATTTCCGCGACGGCGACCTTTCGAACGAAAAGAAGATGCTTTGCTTCGCATTTACTCCCGACTGCGGCGGATTTTACAATCTCAAAGCTGATGCCGAAGCGTTGTTTATCCGACTCGGTATTGCAAAACGTGACTACGTTGCTGTCTCCGAAGATCCTTCGTTCCACCCCGGACGTTGTGCAGATATCCTCGTTGGCGGTAATAAAGTTGGTCGAATCGGCGAAGTACATCCTCTCGTTTGCGAAAATTACGACCTTCCAAGAGGTGTTTGTGCGGCTTTGATTTCTGTCGAAGAACTCTTTGATTCTGTCAAGAACGAACGCGGATATATTCCTCTTCCTGTATATCCTTCTATGGAAAGAGATATCGCGTTGATCTGCGAAAAAGATTATGAAGCGGGCAAACTTCTTTCCGATATCCGTTCTTATGCAGGAAAATCGCTTGAAGATGCATATGTTTTCGATATTTATTGCGGAAAGGGTGTCGAAGAAGGCAAGAAGAGTGTTGCGGTAAGATTGGTGTTCCGCCTTGCCGATAAGACTCTTACCGACGAAGAAGCTGACGCAGGCGTAAAGAAGATTCTCAAGAAACTCGAAAGAGAAAACGGAATCGTTCTTCGTTCATAACTCGAATTTATCGAAGCCGACGTTTTGACGGCGTTGGCTTCGAGTAATAATATGTTTACAAAAAATACTTGCAAAGAACAGAAGTTTGGTGTATAATACATCACAAACTACTGTTTTAATAGATACAGGAGGGAAAAAGATGTTGGAAAAAAACAATAAGACACTCGACAATAAGCAGAAAACTTTAATGTTCTCGGTCAAAGAGCAACATAGGGAAGTTATGCGTGGTATGCTTCAGAGTGTTTATGATTCGCTTGTTGAAAAAGGATATAATCCGATCAACCAAATCGTTGGATATATCATTTCCGAAGACCCTACCTATATCACCAACTATAACAATTCTCGTGCGATCATTTCAAAGATCGACCGTGATGAGCTCCTTCGTACGCTTGTAGAGGACTTCATCAATACGGACAGAAAGAAAGGTTGATAAATTCTGATGGGCGAAATTAAAACTCTTATGTATAAGGGCAAACCGCTTGTGCGACAAGGTCGCTTCATTTTCTATGGTTTTCCCGACGATAAGTATATTTTGTTTATGAATATACTTGATGCAAAAAAGGTTGGCGATATAGAGATCGCTACAAAGGTTCTTGTTCAGATTCAAGACACCGATGATGATATTTCTTTCAACGAAAAGGTTATCAAACAATGCGAAAAGAAGAATTTCTATGATGCGTTTGATATCGGAACGATCTGGCTTGAAAGAGCATTAAAACAAAAATAACCCAAAACGCCCTGTTCAAACGGGGCGTTTGAGTTTTTTTATCGAAAAAATCCGCTTTATTAAGGATAAAAACTGTTGAAATCATAAGCAAAATGTGGTAGAATACAATTTAATGTAAAATAGGTTTCTATTTGCTGTTTTGGAGATGGAAAATGAACTGTAAATTTGTATTTTGGGATTGGAACGGAACGATTCTCAATGATGCGAACGCCGCTTGCGAAGCGGTAAACGTTATGTTGGAATCACGGGGCAGAAAGACGATAACGCTTGATGAATATCGTTCTATGGTCGACGTTCCGATTATAAAATTTTATGAAAAAGTTTTGGATATGTCGAAAGAGTCGATGCATTCGCTTTCCGACGAGTTTAATCCGCTTTGCCATAGATTCACTCCCGAAACTCCCGTTTCCGAAGAAACCGTAAATTTAATAAAAACGTTAAATGCCAACGGCATAAAACAATATATCTTTTCTTCGAGCCATAATAAATTTATAGAACCATACCTTGATAAGCTTGGAATATCTCAATATTTCGAAAAAGTTCTCGGCGCAAAGGATTGTAACGTCGGCTCAAAGGTCGAGAGAACTCTTGGATATATCGAAGAAAATAAGATTAATAAAAACGAAATTCTTTTTGTAGGAGATATGGTTCACGACAGCGAGGTTGCAACGGCTGTCGGTTCCGAATGTGTTCTCGTTTCTTCGGGACATCAATCCGAAGAAGCACTTTTGAAAACGGGAAGACGTGTGATCTCCTCGATTTCCGAATTACTTGATATAATAAACTGTAAGAGGGTAGTGTTATGATGAAAATCGGCTTTGATTGTGAAAAATACGTGGAATTGCAAACACGTCATATCAGAGAGCGTATTGAAAAATTCGGAGGTAAGCTCTATCTTGAATTCGGAGGCAAACTCTTCGATGACTACCATGCTTCTCGTGTTCTTCCCGGATTCAAGCCGGGTATAAAGATCGATATGCTTACTGCCATGAAAGACGAAGCGGAGATCGTTATCGTCATAAGCAGTAACGATATCGAAAAGAACAAGGTTCGCGGCGACCTCGGTATAACCTACGATCAAGACGTATTGCGACTCATAGATGCTTTCCGTTCTTGCGGTCTTTATGTCGGAAGCGTCGTTTTGACACAATATAATTCTCAACCCTCGGTCGTTGCTTTCCAAAAACGTCTTGAAGCACTTGGCGTCACAACGTATAAACACTATCATATCGAAGGATATCCTTCGAACGTAAAACATATCGTAAGTGATCAGGGCTATGGCAGAAACGATTTCATCGAAACAACAAGAAGTCTTGTCGTTATGACTGCTCCCGGTCCCGGAAGCGGTAAAATGGCAACCTGCCTGTCCCAACTTTACCACGAACATCAAAGAGGTGTTAAGGCGGGTTATGCGAAGTTCGAAACCTTCCCGATTTGGAATCTCCCTCTTAACCATCCCGTCAATATCGCTTATGAAGCTGCGACGGCGGACCTTGATGACTTGAACTGTATCGACCCCTTCCATTTGGAAGCATACGGCGAAAAGACGGTAAACTATAACCGCGACGTCGAGATTTTCCCTGTACTTAATGCGATGTTCCAACGTATCTTCGGCGAATCACCTTATAAATCTCCGACCGATATGGGTGTTAATATGGCGGGTAACGCAATTTGCGACGACGAAGCTTGCCGTTATGCCGCAAAACAGGAAATAATTCGCCGTTATTACGAAGCCCTTTGCCAACAAAGAAAGGGCATGGGTGAAGAAAGTGCGGTTTCCAAAATCGAAATATTGATGAACCAATGCGGAATAACCCAGGAAGAACGTCCTGTTGTTGCCGCAGCAAACGAAAGGGCAGAAGAAACCGGCGGACCTTGTGCCGCTATCGAGCTTCCCGACGGAAAGATCGTAACGGGTAGAACGAGTGCGCTTTTGGGTGCATCGAGTGCGATGATGCTTAATGCTCTCAAATATCTTGCGGGTATAAAAGACGAAGTTCTTCTTATGGCACCTTCGGTTATCGAACCTATTCAGGAATTGAAGATTCAACATCTCGGCAACCATAACCCCCGTTTACATACCGATGAAATTTTGATTGCACTTTCGGTTTGTGCCGTAAGCGACGAAAATGCAAAACTTGCGCTCGAACAACTCAAAAAGCTTAAGGGCTGTCAGATGCATTCCTCTGTATTGCTCTCCCAGGTCGACGAAAAATTGCTCAAAAAACTCGGCATAAACCTAACCTGCGAGCCCCGTTATCAAACCAAGAAACTTTATCATAACTAATAATTAAAGCATATGAAAATATCTGATCTTTACTCATCGGAGGGAATGTCACGCAAGATTAAAACTTGCGGAGATATCCCCGAAACGAAAAGTTTATACAAGAGCTTTATGAAAATGGCTTGGCCCGCTATGGTCGAATCTATTTTGATGAGTCTTGTTAACCTTGTCGACTCGATAATGGTGTCAAGCTGCGGAACAAACGCCGTTGCGGCTGTCGGATTGACAACTCAACCGAGAATGATATTCTATGCGGTCTTCTTTGCGTTGAGCATTTCCGTAACAGCGATAGTTTCGCGCCGTAAAGGCCAAAACGACCGCGAGGGCGCAAACGCTTGTCTTGCCCAATCGCTCGGCTTGGTTGCTGTTCTTGCCGTTGTGCTTTGCGGTACGGCGGTAATCGTTGCAGAACCGTTGTTGATCTTCTCGGGTGCAAATGCCGACACTCTTGCCGATTCAATGACTTATTTCCGAATAACGATGATCGGCTTGATGTTCACTTCGTTCGGTATGATAATCAACGCCGCACAGCGCGGTAGCGGTAATACCAAGATTTCAATGCGAACGAACGTTGTTGCAAACCTGACAAATATCTTTTTCAACGCAATGTTGATAAACGGTATATGGTTTTTCCCGAAATTGGGTGTAACCGGTGCTGCTGTTGCAACTTTGATCGGTAATATCGCATCGTTCGGAATGAGCGTTTATTCCATCTGCGGAAAGAATAAGTTCTTGAAATTCGATCTTTTGGGAATGATTCGTTGGGATGCGAATATTCTAAAAACCATCGCAAAGGTATCTCTCGGTGCAGGTACCGAACAGGTATTTATGCGTGTCGGATTTTTCATATATGCAAAATTGGTTGCTGACCTTGGCACACCCGAATTCGCAACCCATACGATATGCATGAACATAACGACGATTTCGTTTGCCTGCGGCGACGGATTAAGCGTTGCGGCAAGTGCATTGATAGGTCAAAATCTCGGAAAACTCCGCTCGGACCTTGCCACACTCTATGCAAAAGCAGGTCAGCGTGTCGGTATAATCTTGTCGGCAATATTGGTTTTGTTGATGATTTTCGGCGGAAATTGGATGTTGGAATTGTTTGCCGACCCCAGTGATATAAACTATTCTTTCGTAATGGAAAAGGGAAGAATATTGACATATATCATTGCTCTTGTTTCTCCCGGTCAGATATCTCAGGTTATCTATAACGGCGGTCTTCGCGGCGCGGGTGATACAAAATACGTTGCCGTCACTTCTGCAATATCAATCGGGCTCATACGTCCTATCACAGCGTATGTATTCTGCTATCCGTTGGGCTTCGGTCTTTACGGTGCTTGGATAAGCTTGTTGATCGATCAATATATGCGCCTTGGTTTCTCCGCTTATCGTTTTATGAGCGGCAAATGGCAACAAATTAAACTTTAAGAGGTTAATTATGACAATCAAAGAAGCTCTTGCTCAAATCGAAGCATTTGAAAATACAAATTCTGCAATCAATCACGCTTGCGGTCTCCTTTATTATGACGGAGATACGATCGCACCTTCGGGAAGCGTTGATATTCGTGCGTTGACTCTTGGTGAATTTTCTCGTATGAGCTATGAATTGATAACCTCAGAAAAATTCATTGAAGCGCTCGAAACACTCAATGCGAATTTGGGTTCTCTTTCTGAAATAGAACGCCGTAAAGTCACGGAACTTTACCGTGAATATGACGAAACAAGAAAAATTCCTATGCAGGAAATGATAGATTTTCAAATCCATTTGACCGAATCTTCTTCGGTTTGGCACAAAGCGAAGGAAACAAACGATTTTGCGCTTTTCGAACCCTATTTGCAGAAGACATTTGATACCTTAAAGCGCTTCGCTCAATACACGAATCCCGATAAAGACCCTTATGACGTTTGTCTTGATAAATATGAACGCGGATTGACAAAAGAACGCTGTGACGAATTCTTCACGGCCCTTCGTTCAAAACTGGTTCCGCTTATCGCTCGTGTCGGAAATGCAAAACAAATTGACGATTCGGTTCTTAAACTTAATTATCCCAAAGCAAAACAAGAAAACTTCACGGAATATCTTGTTGACGTAATGGATATCGACCGTAATCATTTCACAGTCGGCGAAACCGAACACCCCTTCACGATAAGCTTTACCGGAAAAGACGTTCGTATTACAACTCATTATTTCGAGGATAACCTCGCAAGTTCACTTTACAGCGTAGTTCACGAATGCGGTCACGCACTTTATGATATGAACTCCATGCCCGAACTCTTCCGTTCTTCGCTCGAAGGCGGTGTTTCAATGGCAATTCACGAAAGCCAATCCCGTTTTTATGAAAATATAATCGGCAGAAGCAGACCTTTCTGCGAACTTATTTTGCCTTTCCTTAAGAATGAGTTCCCCGAACAACTCGGCAACGTAACCGACGACGAGTTCTATCGTATGATAAACCGCTCCGAACCTTCTTTGATAAGAACCGAAGCGGACGAATTGACCTATTCTTTGCACGTTATGGTTCGTTACGAACTCGAAAAACGTATGATGTCTGGCGAAATTTGTGCAAAAGACCTTCCTTCCGAATGGAACAGACTATATAAAGAATATCTCGGTGTTGACGTTCCTGATGATAAACATGGTGTTCTTCAGGATAGCCATTGGTCGAACGCAAACGTCGGATATTTCCCCTCGTATGCTCTCGGCTCTGCATATGGTGTACAGATGCTCGCCGAAATGAAGAAAGATATCGACGTTGACGGCGCGATCAGAAGCGGTAAATTAACCGCAATTAACGATTGGCTCCGCGAAAAGATTTGGAAATTCGGTTGTTTGTATAACCCGACTGTTCTTTTCAATAAGGTTTGCGGCGAGTTCGACCCGAATGCATACGTTGAATATCTTGAAAATAAATTCAGCGAGGTATATTCGCTGTGAGTTACCTTGTAGGAAACCTTGTTCTTGATTCGGGCGATAAGGTTATAATACGCTGGACAGACGGAACGGAAACAAAAGCTGTATATAAAGATACATATGGCTATAATCACTTTTTCGATGCAATTCCGCCAACCGATAAAGAGATACGACTTTCAAACCATTTTATGCGCTTAAAGGGTATAAAGATCAGAAAAGATGAAGAATAAAGGTTATATTGATCTCCATACACATTCAACCTGTTCTGACGGCTCAATGTCGCCGTCAGAACTGGTTTTTCATGCTTATGAAAAGGGATTAAGCGCAATAGCACTTTCCGACCATGATACCGTTGACGGAATCGATGAGGCAATGGAAGCAGGGAAGAAGTATGGCGTTGAGATCGTACCTGCAATCGAATTTTCGGTTCAATCCGATACAGAAACGCATATATTGGGATTCTATATCGACCATAAATCCGAACTGTTGAAGAATGAACTTATAAATATCAACAGCGTCAGAACCCAACGTATTACAAACACCTGTAATGCACTCAATAAATTGGGGTTTGACGTTACAATGGCAGAAGCATATAAAATCGCTCCGTCCGGTTTGATTGGAAGAGCCCATTTTGCAAAATTGCTCGTCGAAAAGGGATATACCAAAAGCGTTAAAGAGGGCTTCGAAAAATATCTTGCGAACGGCAGACCCGCCTATGACGGTACGCAATATTTAACTGCCGAAACCGCAGTAAAGCTGATAAACAAGCTCGGCGGTGTTGCTTTTGTAGCACATCCCCATCTTATACGGCTTGAAGATGAAGAATTGGAAAAGTTCTTGATAGAACTCAAATCCTATGGACTTTGTGGTATAGAAGGGTATTATAACGAATACACTCCCGAAATGCAGGATAAATATCAATCCCTTGCGAAAAAACTCGGACTTGAAATTTGTGGCGGAACCGATTTTCACGCAAAAATGAAACCTCATATCGAAATCGGCATAGGTCAGGGAGATATGAAAATACCGTATTCTGTTTTAGAAAACATAAAAAATATTCTGAACATTAAAGGTTAAACTATGAACGTTTTCAAAAAATGCCTTGCACTTTTTTCAACGTTTTTCAAAATAGGTGCATTCACGATTGGCGGCGGATATGCTATGGTTCCGCTTATACAACATGAAGTTGCCGAAAAACGCAAGTGGATAGAAGAATCCGATATGCTCGATATCGTCGCAATAGCCGAATCAACCCCCGGCCCGATTGCTATTAATACGGCAACCTTTGTCGGCACAAAAACCTGTGGATTTTGGGGAGCTTTTTCCGCAACGCTCGGAACGGTTCTTCCGTCTTTCATAATAATCTCGACACTTTCCTATGTTTTGGGAGCACTGCTCGATTACGAAATCGTAAAATTCGCTTTCAACGGCATTCGTGCAGGTGTTATTGCGTTGATAGTGAAAGCACTTTGGGGTATGGCAAAGAAATGCCCTTGGAATGTCCTTGCGTATGTAATTGCTTCAATTGCTTTCGTTTTGGTGACCTTTACGGGTGTTAACGTCCTCTATCTGATTTTGGGTGGCGCACTTGTAGGACTTTTTTCGGGCATCGTTTCGAAGAAGGAGGGAAATAAATGATTTATCTCCAACTTTTTCTAACCTTCCTGAAAATCGGAGCATTCACGTTCGGCGGCGGCTATGCAATGCTTCCGCTTATGAAACAAGAGGTTCTTCTTAACGCTTGGATGAGCGAAGAACAGCTTCTGAACTTCATTGCGGTTGCGGAATCAACCCCCGGTCCCGTTGCAATCAATATGGCAACGTATATTGGTGTTCAAACGGGCGGACTTTTCGGTGCATTCGTTGCAACGTTGGGCGTTGTGTTACCGTCTTTCGTAGTGATAATGCTTGTTGCAAAGTTCTATGAAAAATATAAAAACAGCTTTATCGTAAAAAATTGCCTAAAAGGGCTTCGTCCCGCAGTAATTGGCTTGATGTCATCTGCCGTAATAACGCTCGGTCTTGGTGTACTGTTCCCTTCGGGCTTGTCAGCAGTAGCATTCGATTTCAGTTTCTTTGCATCTGTTGTTGTGTTTGCAATTATCGTCTATCTTGCATTCAAGAAAGTAAGCCCGATAATGTTGATAATGCTTTCTGCGGTTTTGGGGATAGCGTTCGGCTATGCCGAAAAATTAATATTTTAACGGAGAAATAAATGTTATTAGTAGCAACCTGTCTTTTCGGCCTTGAAGGTATATTGGGCGAAGAGATTGATAAACTCGGATATAAACGAATAGAAACGATTGACGGAAGAGTAACCTTCGAAGCACCGCTCGAAGCGATTGCGGTTTGTAATATCCGCCTTCGCACCGCCGAAAGATTGCTCATAAAACTCGGCTCTTTCCGTGCATATACGTTTGATGACCTTTTTGAAGGCACAAAAAAGCTTAATTGGAGTGACTATATCGGAAAGAACGATGCGTTTCCCGTAAAAGGACATTCTATTCGTTCAAAACTTTTTTCTATTCCCGATTGTCAGAAAATAATAAAGAAAGCGGTCGTAAATTCGCTTTCATCAAAATACAATATCCGCATTTTCCCCGAAACGGGTGTTAAATATCAAATCGAGTTCTTTATACTCAACGATATTGCAACCCTTATGATCGATACTTCGGGCTTGGGATTGCATAAAAGAGGATACCGTGCACTTTCGGGTTTGGCTCCCATAAGAGAAACTCTTGCAAGTACGATGGTAAAGCTTTCCCGTATGCGCGATAACGTAATAATCTGTGATCCCCTCTGCGGAAGCGGTACGATCGCAATCGAAGCGGCGATGCAGGCGTGTAATATCGCTCCAGGTATAAAACGTTCGTTTTTGGCGGAAGATTTCCCTTTGCTCGATAAAACCGTTTGGAAAAACGAAAGGGAGAAGGCGGTGTCCGAAATTACCGAACCGTTAACGAAGATTTTCGGCTCGGATATCGATCCTGAAGCAGTAGAACTTGCTCGCAATAACGCAAGAAAAGCGGGTGTTGCCCATTGTGTCGAATTCAAGGTGGCCGATGCACGTGAATTTGTTTCTCCGATAGAAAATGCACGTGGAACTATAATAACGAACCCACCCTATGGCGAACGTCTCGGCGAACTTTCCGAAGCACGTGAACTTTATAAAGCGCTCGGAAGACATTTCGAGAAGAATATTCCGTCGTGGCAAATGTATATAATTACATCGGACGAACTTTTCGAACGCTATTTTGGCAGAAGAAGCGATAAGAAACGTGTTCTTTATAACGGAATGATAAAATGCAATCTCTATCAATTTTTCAAACCGAAAAGATAGATTTTAAGGAAGATATTGCAATTTAAGATGTTTTAATATATAATACCAAAAGTGTATAAATATATATGTAAAATAAAAAGAACCTATATGGAGGTAAACTATGAAACTTAAACCCCTTTCCGACCGTGTAGTAGTTAAAATGGTCGAAGCGGAAGAAACAACAAAAAGCGGTATAATCCTCACCGGCGCCGCAAAAGAAAAGCCCCAGATCGCTCAGGTCGTTGAAGTTGGCCCCGGCGGACTTGTTGACGGTAAGGAAGTCGTTATGACCGTTAAGGTTGGCGATAAAGTAATCACAAGCAAATATTCCGGAACAGAAATCAAGCTTGACGGCGAAGAATATATCATCGTTCGTCAAAACGATATTCTTGCAATCGTAGAATAAGGAACGGAGGCAATATACAATGGCAAAAGAAATCAGAAACGGCATCGAAGCTCGTGAAGCGCTCATGCGTGGTATCGATAAACTTGCCGATACCGTAAAAATAACCCTCGGCCCCAAGGGCCGTAACGCTGTTCTCGATAAGAAGTTCGGCGCACCGCTCATCACTAACGACGGTGTTACAATCGCAAAAGAAATCGAACTTGATGATGCATTCGAAAATATGGGCGCTGCTCTCGTAAGAGAAGTTGCAACCAAGACTAACGACGCTGCAGGTGACGGTACAACAACCGCAACACTTCTCGCACAGGCAATCATCCGTGAAGGTATGAAGAACGTTGCAGCAGGTGCAAACCCCATGGTAATCAAGAAGGGTATCGCAAAGGCAGTAGAAACCGCTGTTGCTGCACTTAAAGAATCTTCCAAGAAGGTTAACGGAACCGAAGATATCGCTCGTGTAGGCACCGTTTCTGCCGCTGACGAAGTTGTTGGTAGATTGATTGCTGATGCAATGGAAAAGGTTACCGCTGACGGTGTTATCACTGTTGAAGAAAGCAAGACCGCAGAAACTTCTTGTGAAGTTGTTGAAGGTATGCAGTTCGACCGTGGTTATATCACTCCCTATATGGTTACCGATACCGATAAAATGGAAGCTGTTATCGACGATGCTTCTATCCTCATCACCGACAAGAAGATCTCCAACGTTCAGGAAATCCTTCCCGTTCTCGAACAGGTCGTTCAAAACGGTATGAAGCTCGTTATCATCGCAGAAGACGTTGAAGGCGAAGCACTCTCCACCCTCATCGTTAATAAGCTTCGTGGCACCTTCACTTGCGTTGCTGTTAAAGCTCCCGGCTTTGGTGACAGAAGAAAGGATATGCTCAAGGATATTGCAATCCTCACAGGCGGTGAAGTTATTTCTTCCGAACTCGGTCTTGAACTTAAAGAAGCTTCTCTTGCACAACTTGGCCGTGCAAGACAGGTTAAGATCAACAAAGAAAACACCATTATCGTCGGCGGTGCAGGCGATGTTGATGAAATCAAAAACCGTATCGCTCAGATCAAAGCTTCTATCGAAGTTTCTACAAGCGAATTCGATAAAGAAAAGCTCCACGAACGCCTTGCAAAGCTTTCGGGCGGCGTAGCAGTTATCAAGGTTGGTGCTGCAACCGAAACCGAAATGAAGGAAAAGAAGCTCCGTATCGAAGATGCTCTCAACGCAACCAAGGCTGCTGTTGAAGAAGGCATCGTTGCGGGCGGCGGTGTTGCTCTCTGCGATTGTATCCCTGCGGTTAAAGAGCTTGTTGATACCGTTGAAGGCGACGAAAAGACCGGCGTGAAGATCGTTCTCCGTGCTCTTGAAGAACCCGTACGTCAGATTGCTGAAAACGCAGGCTTTGAAGGTTCTGTTATCGTTCAGCAGGTTAAGTCCGAACCCAAGGGTGTCGGCTTCGATGCATATAACGAAACCTTCGTTGATATGATCGAAAACGGTATCGTAGACCCGACAAAGGTTACAAGAAGCGCACTTCAAAACGCTGCAAGCGTTGCTTCTATGGTTCTTACGACCGAAGCGCTTGTTGCTGATAAGAAGGAAGACCCTGCGGTTGCCGCAGCTAATGCAGCTGCTATGGCAGGCGGTATGGGCGGCGGAATGTATTAATCCCAAAATAGAAAAATAAAAATGCAGGTGTTTCACCTGCATTTTTTTATACAATTAAAAGTAATCAATATCACAATCAAACCAAACGATAAATAAAGAACTAAATCCCCAATGGTATGATAAAAGGGTAATGAAACAATCGGGTTGACGCTTGAATACACAATATCAACCGTTAAAGGTTCGCTTTGCTCTAATATCTTTCCTTTTTCATCGATAAAAGCAGAAATACCCGTGTTTGCCGCACGCATAACGTACCTTCTGTTTTCTATCGCGCGTATCTGAGAATGGCGCAAATGTGTGTAAATACCATTGCTGTCGTTAAACCAACTGTCGTTTGTTACAACAGCAATAAGCTGTGCGCCGTACTCTACACCTTCAAAGGCGAAATCCTTGAATATCGAATCAAAACAAACCAAAGGCGTGATTTTGCCGTATTCGGTATCAAGTAAAATAGCTTCCGTACCCTCGATAAACGTGCTCGACGTTTCGTTGAATTCAGCCACGAAGGGAATCAACTTACCAAGCGTTTTAACAAAAGGAATGAATTCCCCAAACGGAACTAAATGCCGTTTGTCATATGGCTTTGAAACCGTTCCGTCGGTCGAAATTGCGACGCAAGAATTACCTTCGGCATTTCCGTTATTGTAATACCTAACCCCCGAAATGATCGTCACACCGTATTTTGTGGAGATTTTCGCAAGAGTGTTGTGAATGTAAGAGTTTTCATAGAACACCTGAGGAAACGCGCTTTCGGGAAGTACAATAATCTTTGCACCCTCATTCGCTGCTTCTTTGGTGAGTGAAATATATCTGTTGAAAATTATTTCCGAATAATCGCTGTTCCATTTTTCGTTTGATAAAGCGTTTCCTTGAATAGAGGCAACCTTGATTTCGTCGCCTTTTTCATACGGCAAATAATAAATCACAATGCCCAAAACCGTATTCAATACGAATATACCGATTGCGATATAAGCCGTCAAACGTATTTTGTTTACAAAAGCATAAGAAATAAGCGAACATATCGCAACGGTTATAAAGGTTATGAAATATTTTCCGAATAAAGAAATTGTCTGAACATAGGGAAGGAACCCCGTCAACGAAACAGAAACGTTACCCCAAGGGAATGCCATCGTTCCTAACGATAAAACCCATTCACCAATAACCCAAAGTGCTGAATATCCAATAATAGAAACAGAGTTTTCGGGAAAAAATTTTGATAACCACATAATCACAGCTTCAACAAAAGCGTGTAACAGAGGGATAAAAATACAGGAACATATAACAACAAAAATCGCCTGTGTTCCCGAAAATCCGAAACGTTCATAGGGATAAAGTTCAGATAGGAAGAAATAAAGAGGGAAATATAATCCCGAAAAATAGGAAAAGAACAAAGAAAACGTCTTGCTTGTTTCCTTTCTTCTTGTAAATAATACAACGAAAAATATAATCAAAGAAACAAAAGTAAAGATAAATAATCCTTCGCAAAAATAGGGAAGCGCACCCAAAACACCTGCGATGACGCAGGTTAGTTTTGAAATGCGCTTTTCTTTTATGTAATAATTTAATCTATCGGATATTGTTCTCATTGATTGATGTTAACTCCAACAGCTTGACCATCCGTGAAAAATCCTGTGTAGGTTCTGCCTGTTGTGAACGTATAAATCCCAGTACTGCCGTGAACGAAATCGCCTTTTTCGTTAAGAATAAAGTCGCCTTTTTCGTCAACCTCTCTTGTGTCCATAAGATTGTTTCGGAAGGTGCCGTTATAACGTTCACCGTTGGTCCAAAGATAAAGTCCGTTTTCGCCGTGGCGCATATCATCTTTGAAATAACCTTCGTAACGGTCGCCGTTTTCATAAATCATAACACCTTTGCCGTTTTTGAGGTCGTTTTTGAACTCACCTTCATAAGAAGCTCCCGATGCCCATTTGAATACACCTTTTCCGCTACGAACATCATTTTCATAATAGCCTTCATAGCTGTTTCCGTTAGAGGAAGTGAATTTTCCGTGGCCGTGTTTTTGGGAGTTGTTGAAGGAACCTTCATAAACGTCGCCGTTTGAATATTTGAAAACGCCGTTTCCGGTTATCTGGTCGTTTGTGAACGTACCTTCATAAACGTCACCTGTTGCGGCAAAAGTCATAACGCCGTGTCCATTTCTAAGACCGCCGTTAATTTCGCCGACGTAAGTGTCGCCGTTTGCATAGGTGATTTTTTTGTTAAAGAAATCAATCGTGGCTTCGGCTCCGTTTTGGTATTTGATTGTACCCGAAACCGGCTGACCGTTGTCCCATTCACCAAGAAACTTCGCGCCGTTGTTGAGGGTTGTAAATCTGCCGCCCATCAAAAGAATAACAACGATGGTGATGATAACCGCAACAGCAGCGGCAATGATGATTTTTAGAAGTGGATTAGAACGGTTTCTGCTCATATTACATAACCTCTTTGTTTCCGAAAATTTCGGAGAAGCTTGCAGTAGTGCTTTCCAAAATGTCTGGGAAGATAAATGTTAAAGCGAGCGCAACAAGCGTAAGTATAAATAAAATGATTAACACAAAGACGATGGTAGTGTCTTTGCCTCTATATTTCATTTTAGCTAAACCTACTTTGTCAGGTGCGATATAATATCTGTTGTCCTCGGTTTTTATGACTGTTTCTGAAAATGCGGTTCCCGGTTTCAATGCATTCTTGATTGCATAGGTCATTTTGACGCCTAGCTCTTCAAGAGTTAAAGCACTTTCGGGAGAAGTAGCGTCAATGTTAAGCAACGCACGAACGAATATTCCGAGGAAACGGCTGTTGTAATAAACAACAATCGTCCCGACGGCTGCGCCGATCATAAACATCCAGATAATTGTAGTAATATCCATTGTTTCTCCTATTTGATAATGGTCTTACCGAGCATATAAGGTCTGAGAACTTCAGGAATATTAACGCTTCCGTCCTCGTTAAGATTATTTTCAATAAATGCAATAAGCATTCTGGGAGGTGCAACAACAGTGTTATTGAGTGTATGAGCGAAATACTTGCCGTTTTCGCCATCAACACGAATCTTAAGTCTACGTGCCTGAGCTTCGCCGAGATTCGAGCAAGAACCAACTTCGAAATATTTGTTCTGTCTGGGAGACCAAGCTTCAACGTCTACCGACTTAACCTTGAGGTCTGCAAGGTCACCGGAGCAACATTCGATTGTGCGAACGGGAATATCAAGCGAACGGAAAAGATCAACCGTGTTCTGCCAGAGCTTGTCAAACCACATCATGCTGTCTTCGGGCTTACAAATAACAATCATTTCCTGCTTTTCAAACTGGTGGATACGGTAGATTCCACGTTCTTCGATACCGTGTGCACCCTTTTCTTTTCTGAAACAGGGAGAATAGCTTGTAAGGGTCTTCGGGAGGGTCTTTTCAGGAATAATAGTGTCGATATATCTACCGATCATAGAGTGTTCACTTGTACCGATAAGATAGAGGTCTTCGCCTTCGATCTTATACATCATTGCATCCATTTCAGCAAAACTCATAACACCCGTAACAACGTTACTGCGTATCATAAAGGGAGGGATACAATATTCAAATCCACGCTGAATCATAAAGTCACGAGCATAAGCGATAACTGCAGAATGAAGCTGTGCAATATCGCCGGTGAGGTAATAGAAACCGTTACCCGCAACCTTTCTTGCGCTGTCAAGGTCAAGACCGTTGAGCTTTTCGAGTATTTCTGCGTGATAGGGGATTTCAAAATCGGGAACCTTAGGTTCACCGTAACGCTGAACTTCAACGTTTTCTTCGTCGCTTCTGCCGATCGGAACGCTGGGGTCGATAATGTTGGGGATACGCATCATAATCTGCGTAATCTTTTCGCCCACTTCTTTTTCTTCTGCAGAAAGAACGTCGATTCTGCCACCTTCTTCTGCAATCTGTTTTTTAATAACTTCTGCTTCATCGCGTTTGCCTTGCGCCATAAGACCGCCGATCATCTTGGACGCTTTGTTGCGGTTTGCGCGCAAAGCTTCAACTTCAACCTTGATTTCACGGTTACGTTTGTGCAGTTCAATAACTTCGTCAACAAGAGGAAGCTTGTCGTCTTGGAACTTTTTCTTAATATTTTCACGAACTACGTCGGGATTTTCTCTCAAAAACTTAATGTCGATCATTTCTGTATACTCTCCGTTTGTTTATTCTTGATTATCGAAAAAATTATTGCCACAAATGTTTCTGATAAGCGATTCAAGGTCTTCGGCACTCGAGAAGGGAAGTGAAAGTTTTCCTTTTCCGTCAGGCGAACGCTTTATGGAAGCACGTCTGCCGAGAATATCGCTTATATCGGTTTCGATTTTCTTGTAATATGCTTTGCTCACAGCCGATTCATCGCTCTGAACGTGTATATCGGGCTTTTCGATGAGCTGTTTTACAAATTGTTCGGTTTGTCTTACGGATAAACCGTTTGAAACAATGTAATTAGCGTGATTTTCGAGCTGTTTCTCGTCACAATATTGAACGAGCGGAACGAGCGCTCTTGCGTGTCCGTACGAAAGCGAGGAATCACGCACCAAAGCCAAAACAGATTCTGGAAGCTTCAATATTCGTAAAAGATTTGCAACCGCAGTTCTCGATTTACCAACTTTTTCTGCCGCTTCTTCTTGTGTGAGTCCAAAGCTATCCATAAGGTCTTTATAACCGAGGGCTTCTTCAACGGCATTGAGGTTTTCTCTCTGTAGGTTTTCAATAAGCGAAAGCTCGCCTGCGAGCATATCGTCAGCTTCCTTGACGATTGCAGGTATTTCACGAAGTCCAGCAATTTTCGATGCACGCCATCTGCGTTCACCTGCAATTATCTCATAAAAACCGTTGTCCTTTTTGCGAACAGCGATGGGCTGAAGAATACCGTGTCTACCGATTGAATCTGCAAGTTCAAGCAACGCTGTTTCGTCAAATTGTTTTCTTGCCTGTCCTCGGTTAGGTTCGATGTCGGATATCTTGATGACGGTAATCCCATTCGGGGCTTTTTCGTCTATTGCATTGTCTGTCAGAAGAGCGTCAAGCCCTCTGCCAAGTCCTTTTTTTGCCATAATATCTCCTAACCTTCACATCGCTGAATTATTTCCAAAGTAACTGCCGAATATGCCGCCGCACCCTTGCCGTTTCGATCGTATTCGGTAATAGCCAAACCGTGGCTCGGCGCTTCGCTGATCTTAACACTTCTCGGAATAGGTGTTTTGAAAAGCTTCGTTGCGAAGTATTTCTTGATTTCTTCTAAAACGGCGATGGAAAGATTTAATCTGCCGTCAAACATATTAATCATAACACCGAGAAGCTCAATATCGGGGTTATAGAGGCGTTTGATCTGTTTGATTGTTGCTGTAAGCTGTGAAAGACCCTCGAGGGAATAATATTCACAAAGAACGGGAATGATAACATATCTTGCCGCAGCAAGTGAGTTTATCGTAAGTAGACCAAGGGAAGGGGGACAGTCAATGATGATATAATCAAACTCATCTTCCGCACCCGATATAGCTTTTTTGAGCTTGTACTGTCGGCCTTCTTCGTCAACGAGCTCAAGCTCTGCGCCGACGAGATTCATGCTCGAAGGTATTATTGAAAGACCGTTGACGTTGGTTTTTAATGCAACCTCGTCCCATTTAAGTCTTCCGATAAGAAGATCATATATGCTTGATTTAATATCACGCTTTTTAATCCCAATACCGCTTGTTGCGTTACCCTGAGGATCCGAGTCAATAAAAAGTACCTTGCGACCACTTCTCGCAAGACAAGCCGCAATATTAAGCGCACTGGTTGTTTTTCCAACTCCGCCTTTTTGATTGGCGAAACAAATGATTTTTGCCTTGTTCATAACAGCCTCTAAAAATTAATTACCAATATTATATCAAAGCGTGTCAAATAAGTCAATATAAAGCGATGATTATGTCGCAAGTTTAGAGAAATTCGTTGACAATACTTTTTATATGGGTTAGAATGTTTTTAAGAATATGTTTAGGAGGAATTTATCATGAATCAAATTCTTAATGATCTTTCTGCACAGGTAGTGCCTCTTGCGAAAAGTCTTGTTGCGGCAATAATAGTTTTCATTGTTGGCTTCAAGCTCGTTAATTTTGCAATAAAGAAGATTAAAAAAGGCAAATTGTTCAAGAATATGGATGCTTCTGTTTCCGGTTTTATTTGCAGCTTTATATCCGTTGCTCTTAAAATCATCGTTGTTATTTCCGTAATTTCCATACTCGGTGTTCCCATGACCTCGGTAATCACTCTCGTTGCTTCTGCCGGTGTTGCTGTCGGCCTTGCTGTTCAAGGTGCACTTTCGAACCTTGTTGGTGGCATGATGATTCTTCTGTTCAAACCCTTCCGTTCGGGCGATTATATCGAATCGCAGTCGGTTTCGGGTACCGTTCGTGAAATTTCTGTATTCTATACAGTGCTTGTAACTCCCGATAACAAGGTTATAACCGTTCCTAACGGCGGTTTGACCAATGCGATTGTAACGAACTATTCCGCGGAAGAACTCCGTCGTGTGGATGTTGAATTTTCTGCTGATTATAATAACGATACAACAGCTGTAAAAACTGCAATGCTTGAAGTAGCGTCGAAATGTGACAAGGTCCTTTCTGAACCGAAAGCAGTGGCGATCATAACAAATTGTGGCGATAATGGTATACAGTATAGCCTTCGTGTATGGTGCAAGGGATGCGACTATTGGGACGTACGTTTTGCATTAATCGAAGGTGTTCGTAATAAATTCAAGGATAATGATATTAATATTCCGTATCCTCAACTTGATGTACGTATAAAGGGTGATAAATAGTGAATAAGTTGAAGATTTTCGCGATAGTTTCTGTTTCTGTCGCGGTATTACTGATAACGGCAGTAATAATACCGGCATATATGGTAGATGAAGGCGTCGAAATCTATTCTCCCGTCGGTGTAAATAAACCGTCCGCCGATCCCTTCACTCCGAAGGAACACGAGCGTCCTGATAATTTCGATGCTTATGAGCTCTCTGTCCAGGATATCATAAAATATAAAGACAATCTCGAAGCATCTTTTTCTGACCGTATTGATAAAACTTTCATAGATAGTATCAAAGAAGTTTTTGGTCAAGAAACCGTCGAAAAACTTGCTGAAGCAATGGTTAAGGGTGTTGTAAAAAATGAAGAACTTATAAATGTTATTGGTTTTAGCGAAAAAGCATTTTTGTCGATTCTTGATGATGAATTAGAACGTACAGAGGTTCTTGAAAACACAAACAACGGCACGACCGACTTGGTATTTGTCGGGGATATAAATTTCGTTGACAACATAAGTGTAATGCACAGTTATAACTCTCGCAAAAAAGGTGTCGAGGGCATCGTTTCTGAAGAAGTTCTCGGAATATTGCGTTCTGCCACCATTGCGATGGGAAATAATGAATTTACATTGACCGATAGAGGTTCGCCTATTCCTAACAAGAAATTCACCTTCAGGGGCAAGCCTGAAAATGTTTCCATATATCACGAAATGGGTATTGATATCGTTGGTCTTGCGAATAATCATGCGTTCGACTATGGCCCTGATTCATTGACTGATACTCTAAAAACACTCGATGAAGCGGGTATAGCAAGACTCGGTGCAGGAGAAAATCTCGAAGAAGCTAAAGCGGCATATTACTATATCGTTAACGGATATAAAATTGCAATTGTGGCTGGTTCTGCGATAGACCCGTACAGCACACGTGGAGCAACCGAAAACCAAAGTGGCGTTTTCCAAATTTTCAATACGTCGTATATGACAAAAGAGATTGAAGCTGCGAAAGAAAAGGCGGATTTCGTTATTGCTTATGTACATTGGGGCTACGAAAACACAACAGTGATTACCGCCGACCAGAAATCGAAGGGAAAGGCATTCATTGATGCAGGAGCCGACGTTGTTGTCGGTATGCATTCTCACTGCATGCAGGGTGTAGAGTATTACAAAGACAAGCTTATTGTGTACAGCTTGGGTAACTTTACGTTTTCGGGTTATGATTTGACCTGCGGTATGCTCAAGGTTGCAATTTCGCAAGACGGTAAGATTGAAAATATTTATTATCCGATGATGCAGAAAAACAACTTCACCTACATAAATTCCGGTGAAGATGGAAAGAATCAGCTTGACTTATTGCGCAAAATTTCTTTCAACTCGAAAATCTCGGATGATTTTGTTGTTACCGCATCATAAAACAATTACAAAAAATAACGAGCTGTTGGAAAAACAACAGCTCGTTTTTGTTGTGGTAACTTATTCACCAAGAATAGACTCGATAGCGTGTGCAACACAGTTGTCGGCTTTGATAAGCTCGAACGTTGCTTTTTCTCTGTCACAACCTGTTTCTGTGCATATCATTCTTATTGCGCGATCCATAAGCTTTTTACTTGTTGGGACCATATATGTCATAAGATTCTTTTGAACTCTGCCGTACCGTATCATAGCACCGGTTGAAAGCATGTTGATGACCATTTTTTGTGCTGTGCCTGCTTTTAATGCCGTGTGCCCCGTAATAACTTCAGGTCCAACTTCTGCGACGATAGCGATGTCGGCAAGAACTTCGATTTCCGAACCCTTGTTACAGGTAATCGAAACCGTATAAGCGCCACATTCTTTTGCATATTTGAATGCGCCCTTGACACAATTTGAGGTCCCACTGGTGCTTAAACCGACTACAACATCTTTTGCTTCGCAATGATGTCTGCGAAGCTCTTTTGCGAATATTTCGGGGTCGTCTTCGGCAAATTCCGGAGTGCCGAAAACGCCATCACGACCGCCCGCGATAAGGGGAGTAACAACGTCAGTATCAACACCGAAAACTTCGGCACATTCGATCGAATCAAGCAATCCGATTCTTCCCGAAAATCCCGAACCGCAATAAAAAATATGACCGCCGACCTTCAAAGAGTTTGCGATGATTTCGATTGCTTCGGTAATTTGCGGAAGTGCTTTTTCAACGGAAAACGCAACCGTTTTATCTTCTTCATTCATAAGTTTTGCGATTTCGGCAGAACTCATTTTGTTTATATTAACGCTTTTTTCGTTACAAGCTTCGGTAGTCAGTGTTTCGTAAACAGCCAAGATTATGCCTCCAAAAGATATTGCATTATGATTTTAACATATAGTATACCCGAAGTCAACAAGTGTATAAAAAACAAATGGGGTTACTTGACAATCTTTTTCGGGTATGTTAGTATATAAACAGTAATTTTGTATAAAAGGGAAGGAACAAAGAATGAAAAGAGAACTTATAAGTGTTATCGTACCTTGTTATAACGAAGCAGAAGCTCTTCCATACTTTTTCGAAGAACTTGACCGTGTCGTTGCTTCTATGCCCGACTACGATTTCGAAGCAATCTATGTAAACGACGGCTCGAAGGATGCAACTCTTTCCATAGCTCGCGAAAGAGCACGTGTCGACAAGAAGACGAGATATGTTTCTTTCTCTCGCAATTTTGGTAAAGAAGCTGCAATGCTTGCCGGACTTCGTAGCGCAAGAGGCGATTATGCCGTTATTATGGATGCCGATTTACAGGATCCGCCTTCTCTCCTTCCTCAGATGATGGCGCTTCTCAAGGAAAAGGGTGTAGACTCTGTGGGCACAAGACGCGGAAACAGAAAAGGAGAACCTCCGATAAGAAGCTTTTTTGCAAATTGTTTCTATAAGCTTATAAATAAAATTTCTAAAGTCAAATTCGTTCCTGCTGCACGAGATTATCGTCTTATGTCACGCAGAATGCTCGATGCGGTTCTTTCGATGAGTGAATATAACCGTTTTTCGAAGGGTATCTTCGAATGGGTTGGCTTTGAAACCGAATGGATAAGTTATTCCAATATCGAACGTGTTGCAGGTACAACAAAATGGTCCTTCTGGGGATTGTTCCGTTATTCGCTTGATTGCATCCTCGCTTTTTCAACAGCACCGCTCAACATAAGCTCTTTTGTCGGTGTTGGTATGTGCGGAGTATCTTTGATTGGCGCACTTGTGATTTTGATTAGAAAATTGCTTTCATCAGCTTCTTCCGTCTCGGGTTGGGCATCGATGATTTGTGTGATCCTCTTTGTTGGCGGTATCCAGCTTTTCTGTATTGGTGTTCTCGGTCAATATTTGGCAAAGACTTATCTCGAAACCAAAAACAGACCCGATTTCATTGTTGCAGAAACCGAAGAAGATATCGCAAGAGATTAATCTATGTTTAGATTTAAGAAAAAACCTCCAAAGAATACAGATTCTCCTGAGTTTCGCCGTTATATGTGCGAAAAGCTCGACGGCAGAGCGCTAAAATATATTCTCGAGCGTGACCCTGAAAAAGGCGATCACGTTATCGGAAAAGGCGGAGTTTTAAGTCTTTACGAAGGCGATTTTACCGTCGTTTGTGGAGGAAAAGCATTGTTCGTTTGTAGGGCAGAAGAACTCCAAGCGTGGGAGTTTATGTCGCTCGACGGTGCAACCTTGACTGGGATTGATAAGATTACAGGAAAAGAAAGAACTGTTTTAGCGTATTACACATATTACAGAGATTAGACAAAAGGGCTGTTGCTTTTTGCAACAGCCCTTTTGTGTGGTATCTCTCGAAAATATTTGAACCTCTTGGTATGATTTTATAGATTAGAACCGGGAATAAATTCGACAAGGACACCATGCAAAACATAACGTTCTTCCTCGTTCGAAGAGACGTTTGCGCAGGTTATGAGAGTACAAATCTTGGAATCAGAGTCATACTTGTTCTTGACGGCAAGTTTGTTCAGTGACGTAATCTTTTTTAGATAAGAAACAAATGATTCTTGAGATGAAAACGTTGTTTTTGAGAAAAAATTCTTGTCATTTCTATAGCCACTAAGGACTTTATAAATATAAAGACCATCCCCGGTATAAACCTCAATGTTCATCGTCTTGACAAGCGTGTTACGGTTGGCGCTTTCCATAAAAGTTTTAAGTGTTCTGAACATTGTGCCGTTTTTCATACAGTGACCGTAGAAAACATTGTTGAGGTTTGAATCATAATCGTTAGACATGTTGGATTCTGCAGTAACACATCCCGAAGATGAACTTGCGCCCGTGAAATTATGATAGAGATAATAATCGGTATAGTCACCCTTCATGACAGGATAGTCAATCTTTGTATGATTTACGTATAACCAAGCGTATGCGTCGGAATATTTGGATTTAAATTTAATATAATTTTTATAATAAGCTGATCGTCTTTGTTGATCTTCAAGTGAAACAATATCACCGTTGTAATCAAGATATTCATCGCCCGAGTCTAACGTTTCTTTCAAAGTGAACATGGGGGAGGGTTCGGGTAAAGCAGTTGAAGGTTTGACTTCGGAAATTATGTTTTCGGGACGTACACTTTGATAGAGCTCATTAACTTCGTCTGTTTCAATGGAGTTTTGAACAAGCATTGTGACAGAATATATAAAAACAGAAAGACAAACTGTTAGCAGAAGGCAGCGGATAACGATGTTTATGACGTCGTTCCGTAGATTTTTGTGTTTAGGAGCAGTAACATCGCTTGAAGAAAAACTTTCAATCGATTGCTCAAAAGAATTTTTGTTCTCAAAATCCATATTATAGCCTCCTTTCACGAATATTATATACAAAGTTGCACTAAAAATCAACAAGCAACTCTGTTTATTTCAAAAAAGGTTACAAAACCGCTGAAAATAGGGAGAATTCCCAAAAAAAGGTTGACTTTTTTGAAAAAATACTTACAATGTATAATAGTTTATTATGATTATCTGGAGGATTAGTAATGGCATCCATTAAAGCAAAAGAAATTGAAAAGAACAAGTATGAGTTCGAATTTCTTATCGAAAAGGAAGCGTTTGATGCCGAGGTAAATAAAGTATACCGCAAGAACGTTTCCAAAATGAACGTTCCCGGTTTCCGTAAGGGTAAAGCACCCAAACACGTTATCGAAAAACTCTACGGCTCTGCTGTATTTTATGATGAAGCTCTCGATAACCTTCTTCCCGAAGCTTACGAAACTGCTCTTGCTTCCACAAAGCTCGACGCTGTAAGCCGTCCCGAACTCGACGTTCTCGCAATCGACGATAAGGGTGTTAAGCTTAAGGCAGCGGTTTGGACAAAGCCCGCTGTGGAAATTTCCGAATACAAGGGTCTCGCCGTTGAAAAAGAAACCGTTGAAGTTTCCGAAGAAGATATCATGAAGGATATCGACGCAACTCGTGAACGTAACTCCCGTATGCTCACCGTTGAAGGCAGACCTGCTCAGGACGGCGACCAGGCAGTTATCGATTTCGAAGGTTTCCTTGACGGCGTTGCTTTCGAAGGCGGTAAGGGTGAAAAATATCCCCTCGGTCTCGGTAGCGGCAGCTTCATTCCCGGTTTTGAAGAACAAATCGTTGGCAAGAACGTTGGCGATGAATTCGATATCGACGTGACCTTCCCCGCAGACTACGGCGCAGAAAACCTTGCTGGTAAGGCAGTCGTATTCAAGATCAAGCTTCACGAACTCAAGGTTAAGGAACTTCCCGAACTCGACGATGAATTTGTAAAAGACGTTTCTGAATTCAATACCGTTGATGAATACAAAGCAGACATCAAGGCAAAACTCACCGAACGCCGCGAAAAATTGGCTGAAAACAAGGTTGAAAACGCACTTGTTGATGCACTTCTTGCAAATACCGAAGTTGACGTTCCCGCTTGCATGATCGAACAGGAAATTGACGGCTACGTTCGTGATTACGAATATCGTCTTTCTTCTCAGGGCGGTAACCTCGATATGTACTTCCAGTATACTGGTATGACAATGGAACAGCTTCGTGAAAACTTCAAGGCAGATGCTGAAAAACAGGTTAAGACCAGACTTGCTCTTTCCAAGGTTGTAAAGCTTGAAAAGATCAAAGCGCTTAAAAAAGATATCGAAGCAGAATATAAGAAGATTGCAACCGGCTATAATGTAGATATCGAAACCGTTAAGTCCAGTATTCCCGAAGCAAGCATTTCCGAAGATATCGTTCTCCGCAAAGCGGTTGACCTCATCAAAGAAAACGCTGTAATTACTACGAAATAATTCGAAAGGTTGATTCTTTATGTCTTTGGTACCTGTAGTTGTTGAACAAACGTCAAGAGGTGAAAGATCGTATGATATTTTCTCCCGTTTGCTTAACGACCGAATAGTGTTCATAGGCGAACCGATAAACGATACGGTAGCGTCGCTTGTCGTTGCCCAATTGTTATATCTCGAAAGTCAAGATCCCGAAAAGGAGATTTCTCTCTATATCAATTCTCCCGGCGGATCGATAAGTGCGGGTATGGCAATTTACGACACGATGAACTATATCAAGTGTCCCGTCAGCACTATTTGTATCGGTATGTGTGCGAGTATGGCTGCTGTTCTTCTTGCCTGCGGCGAAAAGGGTAAGAGAATCGCGCTTCCTCATTCAAAGATAATGATTCACCAACCCCTAATAAACGGGCATTTTCAAGATCAAACCACAAATCTCGAAATCGAAGCGGCTGAAATGGAACGTATCCGCAAGATGCTCAACGAGCTTCTCGCTTCTGCAACGGGCAAAACTGTTGAAGAAATCGAAAAGGATACCGATAGAAATAACTATATGGACGCTTTCACCGCAAAAGAATACGGTCTTGTGGATAAAGTGCTCGGGAAAAGGGAATAAGCCGATTTATGAGTGATAAAAGAAAGATCTGTGGCTTTTGCGGAAGACCTTCCGCAAAGGTAACCACGTTGTCAATTCAGGGCAACTATATCGATTTTTGCGATGAATGTATTTCGCTCTGTTGCGAAATCTCGGAAGAATATTCCGATTTGAAGGAAGTTCCCGCAGAAATCGTCGAGAAAGAAGAAACAACGCTTCCTCTTCCGAAACCTGCTGAAATAAAGGCAGAACTCGATAAATACGTTATCGGTCAGGACGAAGCGAAAATTACTCTTTCCGTTGCAATTTATAACCATTATAAAAGAATCAACGCTCTCGGGAACAAAAATCCCGAGGACGTTGAATTAAGTAAATGTAATGTTCTCCTTTTAGGGCCTACGGGTGTCGGTAAAACGCTTCTTGCACAAACTCTTGCCCGTATGCTTGACGTTCCGTTTGCCATAGCCGATGCAACAACGCTTACCGAAGCGGGTTACGTTGGCGAAGATGTTGAAAATATTCTCGTTCGCCTTCTTCAAGCGGCTGATTTCGATGTAAAGAAGGCGGAACGCGGAATAATCTATATCGACGAAATCGATAAGATCTCCCGTAAGAGCGAAAACCGTTCGATAACAAGAGACGTTTCGGGCGAAGGTGTTCAACAGGCGCTTTTGAAGATTGTTGAAGGTACTGTTTCGAACGTACCCCCTCAGGGTGGCAGAAAACATCCTAATCAAGAGTTTATTCAGATAGATACGTCTAATATCCTCTTCATTTGCGGTGGTGCATTTGACGGATTGCGTGACATCGTGGGGAACCGTCTTGGACGTCAGACCGTCGGCTATAATGCACCGACCGTGTCTGCCGCCGAAAGGAAAAAAGGCGGAGATTTCAAAAACGTTACACAACAGGATATCGTAAAATACGGATTGATTCCCGAACTCGTCGGAAGAATCCCCGTTATCGCAACGCTTGAACCGCTTGATAAAGACGCACTCGTGCGTATTCTGAAAGAACCGAAGAACGCGTTGTTGAAACAATACCAAAAGTTGTTTGATTTCGACGGTGTAGAACTTGTTTTCGAAGACGATGCGATTGAAGCTATCGCGGAAAAAGCGCATGAACTTCAAAGTGGTGCAAGAGGACTTCGTGCCATCACCGAAGGTATAATGACGAAATTTATGTATGAAGTCCCCTCTAACGATAAAATCGAAAAACTTGTAATAACAAAAGAAATGATTGGCTAAGCCGAAAAAGGAGTTTAACTATGACAGCAGTAATCCTCGCCGCAGGTCTCGGAAGCCGTTACGGTGGCTTAAAACAGCTTGATCCGGTAGGACGCCATGGTGAATTTATTATCGACTATTCAGTTTACGATTGCATTCGTGCTGGTTTCGACAGAATAGTTTTCATCATCAAAGAAGAAAACCTCGAAATCTTCGAAGAATCGATCGGTAAGAGAATCAAAGGTAACGTCAAGATCGAATACGCATTCCAGAACAGCTCAGACGTTCCCGATGGATTTTCTTGTCCCGCTGATAGAGTAAAACCTTGGGGTACAGCTCATGCACTTCGTGCTTGCCGTAACATTGTTGACGATAAGTTCATAATCTTCAACGCCGATGACTTCTATGGAAGAGAAACCTTTGAAATAATGGCAAAAACTCTTTCCGAAGTTAACGCACATAGCTTTTCTATGCCCGGATATACGCTTTCCAACACACTTTCCGAAAACGGACACGTTGCACGCGGTGTTTGCGTTACCGAAAATGGTGTGATAACAAAGATTAAAGAAATCAAGAAGATTATGCGTATCGACGGCGTCGTTAAGTATGAAAATAACGATGAATGGTGCGAAATCGACGAAAATTCTCCTGTTTCAATGAACTTCTGGGGCTTCACTCCCGATGTTTTCGATTATGTTGAAACAGGTTTCACAAACTTCCTTCGCAATCCCGAAAACGACCTTATCACAGGTGAATATTATATCACCAACCTCATCGA
>JAZOSQ010000052.1:0-14253 GCA_045657245.1 Eubacteriales bacterium
GCTTTCGATGAACCAGGTTGTAATATTTTTCCAGTTTCAATGGTGCCGCAGTTGCATCTACTGATTCAATGGTATATTTTTCCATAAATTAATCCTCCGAAACCTTAGAAAGGCACTCATTCATTCTATGCCTAATTGCAGACGCAGGTATATAACCCGCCTTGTTTGAGGTAGATTTTGCCTGAAGCTCGGCAACTACAAACGAAATAACGAATTTTTCAAGTACAATTTTAAAATCCTCATTATTGGTATAAGGCTTAAAGAACGGGTGATTGATATTTATAACAATATTAACCTCGTTACCATCCTCGGACTCATTGACATTGATCCAGTAAGCCTTGTTTCCGATAGACCATTCAACAACAAAATTCTTTTTTATTGCCTCATTGATTTGTATGAGATACTTTCTCTTTCCGCCAACAATTTTTTCCTCTACATTGTTTGTGCTATGAAGATACTCCCCATAAGCAACAACATCTTGATTATCCAAGGTGTTATTTAGCAAGTCCTCAAAGGCACTATCAGCAACATCATTTGTGGCATCTCTTGAAGAATAAGAAAAAGAATCTGTAAACTTTTTAACCTCTTCCTGAACATTATCAGAGGTCTTTTCGGAGAACTCCTCTTCCTTTGCCCTTTCCTTATTAGTAAGTTTAGCTATATTAATATAATCTTGAATTTGTTTTTTAAGTTCTTCAATAAATATATCCTCTAAACCATCATCCCAAACAAAACCATCCTTCGCCTGATTAACAGGAAAGTCCTCAAGATCAAACTCACCAAACAACTTGTGCGCTATCGTGCTCTGTGCCTGATGAAAGATCCTTTCCGGTTTATAGTTTTGGTCCTCACCGCCAACGATTACTCTTCCTCTTCTAAAAAGCGCAAAGCCAGCCTTGCCAAATCCACCGTTCGCTAAGATTCCAACAAAGCCGGTGACATGATGACCTATACCATCGAACTCAAATTCAAAGTCCACGTTCTTTCTCCAGGTTGTTCCTCTGAATTCAAGGCTCTGATATTCATCAAAGTGAAGGGGGATGTCATTGAACCAAATGTTCACTTTCCCGGAATTGAGATCCCTACGATACATGCTTTCCAGAAGTTGTATAATCTTTCCCTTTGTACGTGCCCCATCAATTTTCTTAGTAACATCACGAATGATAATTGTCGTTCCGTGCTCATTAGGGTCGCACTCAACAGAAATAATGTCTATTGTGTTGAGGTGTTTTTCGCGTAACTCTTGAATATCAACCTCAGTATAATACTTGTTGCCTGAGCCAAACTGCGTACTTTCGACCGACCATGTGTTACCAAACCAGCTCGCAGCAGTTTTCAAGCCCATACCAAACTCATTTCTTCCGTCCTTTGATTCAGGAGGGGAATCTACCTTTACAGCTCTTGCAAAGTCATCCATTTCCATTCCAAAAGCATCATCAGTGATTTTCAAAACGTTATTCTCAAAATCGTATTCAACGCGCACAGTAACGTTTTTGATGCCATTGGCGACTAGGATCTTCTCGTTATTATAAAATGATTGCGTGGAGTTATCTACAAATTCCGCGATTGCGTACCAAGGCTTATAATTTAAACGCGAGAACACACCAAGAACGCCCGCTTGAGGTTGTATGTTTAACGAAGTAATTTTTTCTTCCATATCTATCCTCACTATAATTACAATTTCAATAAAGCCTCTGCAAACATCCTTACAAGCTTAACGTTTACAGAATTCCCAAGCTGTCTATACGAAACCGGGTCAGACTCGTTGAAAATAAAATCATCCTTAAAGCTCTGAAGCTTTGCCGCCTCATGAGGCGAAAGATAGCGATATCTTTCCGCTGCTGTGTCCCACACTATAGGCGTGTTATTCATTGCCACCAATGAGGGAAAATAATCCGGATTTTTAACACGAACTCCTGATTGTCTAAACTGAGTAATACCTTGCTTGATGGTAGTACAATCGCGAGATGCATTCCATTCGAACTTTTGATGTATCAAGCTTCTTTCAGTCATTTTATGACGCTTCGCCCAATCATCAATAAATTCGTGATTGTTGTTATACATAACCCTGGTTCTCCAGACCATTTCCTTTTTCCAGTCCGGCATATCCTGATAACCAATTACAGGGTCATTCTTATACTGCTCATCGTCGTAAATCCCGAGGCCAGCCTTATGAAGCCAAAACGGACTCTTTACTCCCTTAACATTTTGAAGAAACTCTTCCCAAATATCAAGAACAGCAACAAGATCATCTGGCACATAATACTTAGGATCTGCCACATCGTCAAGAAGCATAGGTATGCAATTCTTCGGACATGCTTGATAGTGAGAATCTATATCCAGCATCTCACGTGTAATCTTTCCTGTTTCACGATGCGCATCTGTTTTAATTGCTGTTTCCTTGACGCCGAGAATATAAACACGATCTCTTACCTGAGGAATTCCAAATTTATGAGGAGATTCGATAATGGGTTCTTCAGTAATTACAAAGCCTAACGCTTTAAGCTCGTCGCATACAACCTTCCAGTCGTTTTCCTTATCAGCAAGGTTCCGAACATTCTCAAGTACAACATAGTTGCATTCGGGGTGATCCTGCAAAATATCTATGATTCGGAAGAACAGCTGTCCTCTGTCATCCGTTTCTCCATTCTCATTCTCTACAACCTTGAATCCGTTCTGCTTTCCGGCTTTAGAAAAGGTCTGACACGGAAATCCGCCGCACAAAACATCAAACTGAGGCAAATTATTTTCTTTTGCCACCTTTTTGATATCCGATGCGATGATCAAATCATCGCTTTCGGTTTTATAGTTTTCTTCGTATACCTTACGACACAGTTCATTGATATCGCATGCAAATACGCACTTGCCACCCAAGGATGCCATCGCCTGGTGGAAGCCACCAATACCGCAGAACAAATCTACGAATGAAAACTTATATGCTTTTTTTCGACCTCTCTTAACGTTAGGCTTTATCGAATCGCTCGGAACAAACCACTCGTTGGAGTATTTAGCATCTTTAACCAAACCACGTTCACAATAAGATATGGCAGTTCTTGTGGAAACTCCCCATTTTTCGGAGATCTCACTTATTGTTAGGTACTTCATTATATATCCCTCTCAGTTTTCTCAGGCACAATTTCCATAATATCATCCATCGTACACTCCATTGCTGCGCAAATTTTGACGAGGACCTCGGTAGTAACGTGTCCACCTTTTCCCATTTTGGTTACAGAGGCGGTGCTAATACCGGCTTTTTCGCAAAGATCTTTCTTCTTCATATCTTTGTCGATCAACATTTTCCAGAGCTTCTTATAACTGACTGCCATTTAATTTTCCTCCTGCATCAAATTAACAATGACACTAATAAATATCTAACGTGAGCTTGTTGTTAGACATATTTCTAAGTAAAAAAAATAAAAAACGCCACTTTAAACAAAACGTGCCCCACCGTTTGGCAGGGCACGGATTTTATGTGCTTATAGCCAAGCGTAACAGCGCTTAGCAGCGTTGTGTAATATTGTAACATAATTTTCGACATATTTCAAGATAAAATCGAGCATCCGCACGATTTTTTGCAAAAGTTAAAGAAATGCTGATTAGTTTCATCATAGTATTTAAGCAAACGCATGCTATTAATGACTAATAATGCAATCTTCAAATCATTCATTGTCGGGAAGAATTTCCATGATATCATCCGGCGTGCATTCCATCGCCATGCAGATTTTAGCAAGGATCTCGGTAGTAACGTGACCGCCTTTTCCCATCTTGGTTACAGAGGCGGTGCTAATACCGGCTTTTTCGCAAAGATCTTTTTTCTTCATGTCTTTATCAATCAACATTTTCCATAGTTTCTTGTAACTAACTACCATTAAGTTATCCTCCTTATAAATAAAAAGTGCCCTACCGTTTGGTAGGGCGCTGACTTTATGTATTTTTCTATGATCCGATGTTTTTGGGGATTAGAAGACTTCGGGGACAGTAGCGAAAATGCGGTTCGGTTTACATTCACCATAATTTCAAAACTGATATATGAGAAAAAGTTTCGTTCTACAAACCGATGTTTTTTGGGTATTAGAACACTTCGGGGACAGCGGCGAAAATGCGGATTGTTTTGCTCTTGCCGCGTTTCTTGGTGTTGGGGTGTTCGTCGTATTCGGTCTGATTTTCTACGCTGTAACGCATGACCTTGTCCCGTGTCTTAATCGTATCTATTAGGAAGCCAAAAAAGCGGAATTTGTCCGTTTTGTATATAGAACGCGTCATTTTCGAAAAGAATCTACCAATGTCCGTTAAGATACCAATCGGTTCTTTATAGGGCATACTGTAACGCTGGGAGAGATAGCGCATAGCCGCGCCAAGCTCACCGTCGGGGCCGCCGAACTGGGAAATTATCATTTTTGCGAGTTTTGCGTTGGTGTTTTTTATATTAACGGGGTATTGAAGTTTTTTATCATAAGTCCACATATTTTTTCTCCTTTTCAGTCCTCATAGTTCTGCCAAGGCCATCTGCCTCGTACCCAGTTCCAGTCCTGTCCGCCGGCGGATTTTGATGTTAAGGGACCGTACATAGCTTCATATTGTTTTACTGCCTCGTTAAGCTCGGCAACCGCCTGTTTATGACGTGCGAGTGCATTTTTGTTGGTCGGGTGACAGTCGAGATAGAGTGTACATTCGTGTTCAACGAACGCAGCAATCTGGACCTTTTTCAACAAGCTTTCCTGTCTGTTGTCGCCGTTCATCTGCCGTTACCTCTCTTTCCGCCGTAGAAGGGTAAATCGAGTTCTTCGAAAAGAGTACCTCGGCTCAACGCCTTTTCGCCATCATAGAGTTTTTCGAAACGTTGGTAGGGAACGTACATCATCGCAAGAGAGATTCGTGCAGGAAAAACGCTTTCTTCGGGCATTTCGGGCATTGTCGGTTCTTGGTCGATACAGAACAAGCCGTATTCTTTATCAAACATTTTTGTTTTTTCACCTTTCATTTTTGTTTTTCGACAAGGAGTTTTTTGCTCCTTGTTTTTAGTATATGATGAGTATGGAAAAAGGGGAATTTTATGTTTAACGGAAGAAACAACTTTCGTGAGATTCTTCACTTCGTTCAGAATGACAGGTTTATAAAAAACGTATCGCGGGGAGAATGCAAAAACAAAACCAACAGCCAACGCAACAATAAAATATGACTTTTTTGTTGCATTTTGTAAAAAAAGGTGATATAATTAGTTAACAAATTAAAAAGGAGTGTATCTTATGAAAATTTGTCCTTCCTGCAATAACAACAATCTTGATGGTGCGCTTTTCTGTACCTCATGCGGTAAAGCTCTTCCTGCCCAAACAAATACGGAGCCAAACAACCAAGATTCTGCTCAACAAACTGCCTATGAACCCAAGAAAAACGAAAGAATCAGACTTGATTTTCCCCAAAACGGTTTCATTTCAAAAGATGAATATGTCGTCGCAACCCTTTCGAACGGCATTGTTGACAACATCCTTTCGGGTGAAGGCTTCAAAAGCGAAGGTGCTACACTCACAAACGAAAGATTGTATTACAACCACAAAACAGGTGTAATCAATGTTCGCGAACAAGACGAAAAAATTGATGTCAAGGATATCACCGGCACAAAAATTTCAACATACAACCCCCTCGGAATCCTCATTTTCGGTATTCTTGAACTCTTAATCGGTATAGTTGCTGCTCTCGCTGAAGAAGAAGGAGAAATTCTCTTTGCTTTCTTCCCCGGTTTTGTTGTTTTCTCCCTTGTATATCTTTTTGCAAGAAAATCGCATCTTAAGATCGAATATGCAGGCGGCTCAATCTATTTCTCCGTCAAGAAATACGGAAAAGAGAACATTCGCAAGTTCCAAAAAGCTATCCACGCAGTAAAAGATTACATCGGCAAAAATAAATAAATTACCCCAAAAACCAAAACGGCATCTCTCGGTGCCGTTTTTTCCTTACTTCTTCCTTCTTACTTCTTCCTTCTTACTTAAAAAAAGAGCCCTTGCCAAAGTATTGGCACGGCTCTTTTTTTATTAAGGTCTCTCTCGAGATTTATTCGTTATTCAACACCTGCGATGACGAACATATAATCGTCACATTCGGGAAAGTTGATCTTGAAGAGCTTCAAGGAAACACCCTTAAGCTTCGGCACGAAGCGGGAATTGTCGATAACCGAGAAGCTCGGGAACTCTGCGATCGTCTTGCCGACACATTTAACGTACGCTTCCTTGCGGATCCAGACACGAAGGAAGTTTTCTGCTTCCTTACCGCTGTCGCTTTCACGAACGAACTCCGATTCTTCAACCGAGAAGAAACGTTCGGCAAGCATCATATAGTCAACCTTGTTATCGGGCGAAGTCATACGGGGAAGGTATTCACCGTCGATACCGACGGGCTTGTCGCAAAGTACGGCAAGCATAACCTTTTCCGCGCGGGTTATCGAAAGATAGAGCTTCTTTTCGGTGTTTTCAACCGAAGGAATCCCGTTTTCGTCATAGGTGATCTTAACCTTTTTGTCCTTAAGGAACTCACGCACCGCGTTTTGTATATCCGCTTGGCGCTGTTTTTTTGTCGAGCTGTTTTCAAGTATGAATGTTTTTATTGCCATTTTTATTATTCCTCCGAGGAAATAGGTTCTTCCGTTGTTTCTTCCGCAACTTCGGGTCTGTCTTCCGCCTCAACGTCGGGGTCGACCGCCGCAAAGCGTTTAACCGATGCACCTTCTTCAAGACGCATAACGATTACACCCGAAGCACTTCTGCCGTAAACGGGGATTTCCGAAACACGAGTACGAATTATGATACCGCCGTCGGTGATAAGCATAATTTCGTCACTTTCCTTGACAAGACGGATACCCGCAAGCTCGCCGGTCTTATCGCCGATGCCGTGACAGATAATACCTCTGCCGCCACGGCGCTGACATTTATATTCACTAATCAAGCTACGTTTACCGTAACCGTTCGAGGTTATTGTGAGAACGAAAATTTCTTCCTCGTTCGCGCCTTCGGGAATTATACCCGCACCGACAACGAAATCGCCTTCGTCAAGCAATACTGCACGAACACCGCGCGCATGTCTGCCCATTTCACGAACGTCGTTTTCGTCGAATCGAATCGAGATACCGCGGTTCGTCGCAACGATGATATTATCGTTACCGTTCGAACGGAGAACATAGAGAAGCTGGTCGCCTTCGTCGAGCGTGATTGCATAAAGACCGTTTGTACGTCTTGTCTTATAAGCCATAAGATTAATACGCTTGACAACACCGAGCTTTGTGATAAGAACGAGGTTTTCGTCTTCCGAGAACTCGGTAACGGGCACGATTGCCGTAATCTTTTCGTCGGGGTCGAGCGAAAGAAGGTTAACGAGGTTCGTACCCTTCGCGGTTCTTGCGCTTTCGGGAATTTCATAACACTTCTTAATATAAACTCTGCCCGTGTTCGAGAACATAAGCAAGAAATCGTGGCTATGAGAGATGATAACGTCTTCAACGAGGTCTTCTTCTCTCGTTCCCATCGCGGTTATACCCTTACCGCCGCGACGCTGTGCCTGATAGGTATCACTCGGCAAACGCTTGACGTAACCCGCACGGGTCGCCGTGATAACACAGGTTTCGCGTTCGATGAGGTCTTCGATGAGGATATCGTTTTCCGCTTCGACGATTTCGGTACGGCGTTCGTCGCCGTATTTCGTCTTGACGTATTCAAGGTCTTCCTTGATTATCGCAATCAACTTCGTTTCGTCGGCAAGGATTTCGTTCAATTCCTTGATGAGTGCATAGAGAGAAGCAAGTCTGTCCTCGATCTTCTGTCTTTCCATACCGGAAAGTCTACCGAGAGGCATTTCGACGATTGCCTGTGCCTGAATATCGGAAAGACCGAATCTTTCCATCAAATTCGCCTTCGAATCGGCAATATTTGCACTTGCGCGGATAATCGAGATAACCTCGTCGATATTATCTATCGCAATCTTATAGCCCTCATAGATGTGTGCTTCGTGTTCTGCTTTCGCAAGGTCGAACTTAACACGTCTTGTTTCGACTTCCTTGCGGTGAGCAAGATAATGAGAAAGCACTTGTTTGAGGTTCAAAAGCTTCGGTTCGCCGTTTACAAGCGCAACCATATTGACCGCGCAGGTGTCCTGAAGCTGTGTATATTTATAAAGAAGGTTGAGAACGATCTGCGGGTTCGCATCTTTCTTGACTTCGATAACGATACGCATACCGCCTCTGCCCGATTCGTTACGGATATCGGAGATACCTTCAACACGCTTGGTCTTTACAAGCTCGACCATACTGTCGAGAAGCATCGAACGGTTTACCTGATAAGGAAGTTCGGTAATGATGATACTCGTTCTGCCCTTGTTTTCCTCAAAATGAGCTTTCGCACGGACACGAACCTTGCCTTTGCCCGTCATATATGCTTCATAGATACCCGAAGTGCCATAGATTGTACCATAGGTCGGGAAATCGGGGCCTTTGAGGTATTGCATAAGGTCGGGAATGGTGCAATCGGGGTTGTCGATAAGATATTCGGTTGCCTCGATAACCTCACGCATATTATGTGTGGGGATATTCGTTGCCATACCAACTGCGATGCCGACGCTACCGTTAACGAGAAGGTTCGGGAATCTCGAAGGAAGAACAACAGGTTCTTTTCTCGAGTTATCGAAGTTCGGTGTATAGTCAACAACGTTCTTTTCGATATCCGCCATCATTTCGTCAGCGAGCTTCGACATTCTTGCTTCGGTATAACGGTATGCTGCCGCAGGGTCACCGTCGATGTTACCGAAGTTACCGTGACCTTCAACGAGAGGATAACGCAACGAGAAGGGCTGTGCAAGACGTACCATCGAGTCATAAACCGATGCGTCGCCGTGCGGATGGTATCTACCAAGCACGTTACCGACCGTCGTTGCAGACTTACGGAAGGGCTTGTCATAGGTGAGACGGTCTTCGTACATTGCGTAAAGGATACGTCTGTGAACCGGTTTCATACCGTCACGAACGTCGGGCAATGCTCTGCCGACGATAACGCTCATCGCATAGTCGATATAACAGCTCTTGATCTCGTTTTCGATACCGATATTATGTATTGTTTGTTCTTCGTGATTGCTGTAATCGTATTCGTGTGCCATTCTTTTGCACCTTTCTTTTTTTCCGAAAGAAAAACTTTTGAAAAAGCTTTTCTCTCGAACTCTCTTTTCAAAACTTTTTGTCCCAAAATTTATAAAAAGCCAATAAATACAATTGAGATCTCATATTTTTCAAGGACATGCGCCTTGAAAAATCTACCTATGAACATTGCGAGTGTCGAATGCCGTTTACGGTATGAGGCGCGAGTCGCGAGCGCACAATGTTCCAAAATACGATTGAAAACCGTGTGTTTTCAATCGAGAGCGAAGCGACTTCGGGGTCCCCGAAAATGCTTGCATTTTTGGGGATTAAGTGTCGAGGTTAGCATACTTCGCATTAGCTTCGATAAATTCACGTCTGGGTTCGACCTTGTCGCCCATAAGCACCGAGAAGAGTGCGTCCGCTTCGAACGCATCTTCGATTGTGATACGCTTCAAAATACGTTTTTCGGGGTCCATTGTGGTGTCCCAAAGCTGGTCGGGGTCCATTTCGCCAAGACCTTTATATCTTTCTGCCGTTGCGTTACCGCCAAGCTCCTCGATATACATATCTCTTTCTTCGTCGGAGAATGCATATCTCTGCTGTTTGCCGCGGTAAACCTTATAAAGCGGAGGCATCGCCGAGAAGACGTGACCTGCTTCGATAAGGGGACGCATATGACGGAAGAAAAACGTCAAAAGAAGTGTTTTAATGTGCGAACCGTCGACGTCTGCATCGGCCATAATGATAATCTTGCCGTAACGGAGCTTCGAGATATCGAACTCACTGCCGATACCCGTACCGAGCGCAAGTATAATCGGAATAATCTGTGTCGATGAATAAATTCTGTCGATTCTGTTCTTTTCGACGTTGAGAATCTTACCACGAAGGGGCAAAATCGCTTGGAAACGGCTGTCACGGCAATCCTTCGCCGTACCGCCTGCCGAATCCCCTTCCACGAGGTAAAGTTCGGTATATTCCATACGTCTTTCGTTACAGTCTGCAAGCTTACCGGGAAGCGAGCTCGACTCGAGAAGACCTTTTCTTCTGGTCAATTCTCTTGCCTTCTTCGCTGCTTCTCTCGCTCTTGCGGCAGAAATCGATTTTTCGATAACCGTTTTTGCGGTATCGGGGTTTTCTTCAAGATAAACCGAAAGCTTTTCGGTCACAATACCTTCAACGAGGGTACGAATCTCGCTGTTACCGAGCTTTGCTTTCGTCTGGCTCTCGAACTGTGCATCTTCAAGCTTGACCGAGATTATCGCAGTCAAGCCCTCGCGCACGTCTTCGCCCGTAAGCTTTTCTTCGTTTTTGAGAATGTTATATTTCTTGCCGTAATCGTTTAATACCTTCGTAATACCCGCCTTAAAGCCGGTTTCGTGAGTACCGCCGTCGATGGTATTCATATTGTTTGCGAAGGAGAGTATAACGTCGTTATAGGTATCGTTATACTGCATAGCGACCTCTGCGATAGAGTCACCCTTTTCACCCGCAAGATAGATTACGTCGTTATGGAGCATTTCTGCGCCTTTTTTCTTGTTGAGATATTCAACAAAGGAACGGATACCGCCTTCATAACAGAAGGTTTTTCTTTCGATATTGCCGTCGGCATCGACGATTCTCTCGTCGGCAACGGTTATCGAAAGACCGCCGTTGAGGAATGCCTGTTCACGAAGACGGTTCTTTACGGTTTCATAATCAAATTCAACCGTTTCGAAAATCGTATCATCGGGCCAGAATCTAACGTGAAGACCGTGAACGTCGGTTGCACCTGTTTCACGGAACTCTTCAACGGTGTTACCGCGCTCGAAAGCCATATAATAACCCTTGCCGTCACGGTGGTTGCGAACCTCAACACGCTTCGAAAGCGCATTAACGACCGATGCACCAACGCCGTGAAGACCGCCCACAATCTTATAACCGCCGCCGCCGAACTTACCGCCTGCGTGAAGCACGGTATAGATAACTTCAAGCGTCGGTTTGCCGACCGTCGGGTGAATACCCGCAGGAACACCACGGCCATCGTCGGTGATTTCACAGCTTCCGTCGGAATGAAGCGTAACGGTAATATTCTTACAATAGCCCGCAAGCGCTTCGTCGATAGAGTTATCGACGATTTCGCTTATGAGGTGATGAAGACCTTTGACCGACGTTGTACCGATATACATACCGGGACGTTTTCTGACCGCCTCGAGTCCTTCCAATACTTGTATTTGGCTATCACCATAGTTGTTTTCAGAATTTGCGTTTCTTATTTCTTCCAAAACGTTTTCATTCCTTTCTCTGATTCCAATCTCTTGCGGATACTCTCTGTCGAAAGTCCGCTGATATATATCGTATCCGTAAATTCACCGTCGCAAAGAAGAAAGCTTTTCGGTAGATCGTTCGAAACGTTCACAACGCCCGTTTCTTCTTCTTTTCGGCGAAATATTTCTTTCGTGTTCGGCGACATACTCGCACTCTCGATATCAAAAAATCCTACGATATCCTTCGTGTCGATACTCTCGCCTTTTTCAAGTTGAACGTACATTTTTTTATTTTCTTTTTACGAGAGGAAAACTTTTGAAAAAGTTTTTCTCTCGTGCTCTCTTTTCAAAATTTTTCAAAACAAATATTAAAAAGTTTTTGAGGGTTTCAGGGAACTTTTTGAAAAAAGTTCTCTGAATAATCAAATTTTATAAAAATTCTTTCAAAAATTCATCTCAAAAAAGTCGCAACAAAATCTCAATTTATTGCTTCGACTTCACCATTCTTAACCAAAATTCGCTTTGCGCTTTCGGTTTTGAATATTTCGCTTTCGCAACCGGTGATAATAACCTGTCTGTCGGTGATTCTCGAGAGGATATATTCCTTTCTGTCCTTGTCAAGCTCGGAAAGGATATCGTCAAGGAGAAACACGGGATAATCGCCCGTTAATTTTGACGAAAGCTCCCCTTCGGCAAGCTTCAACGCAAGTACAACACTCCTCTGTTGACCCTGCGAACCGTACATTTTCGCACTTTTCTTGTTTATATAGACCGTAAAATCGTCTTTTTGTGCGCCGTATTGCGAAATAAATCGTTCTTTTTCGTAATACGCCTTCTTTTCGAAAAGCTCTTTATATTGGTCGCGAAGCTCTTCCTGCGTTTCAAAATCACCTGCTTGGGTTTGGAAATGAATCGACAATTCTTCCTTACCGTCGCTCATATCAAAAAGAAACTTCTTTGCTTCTTCTTCAAGCTTCGAAACATATTTTTTGCGGTTTATCGTGATAATCCCTGCAAGAACCGCCAACCTCTCGTTATAAACTGCAAGAAGGTCGTCATTAACGTTACCCTTCTTCAAAAGCGCATTTTTCTGCGCCAAAACACGATTATATTCCGAAAGCGTCGGTGCATAACGAGGGAAGGATTGACAAATCGCAAGGTCGAGGAACCTTCTTCGGTTTTCGGGCGAACCTTTAACCAAGCTCAAATGGTCGGGCGTAAATATAACGGCACGAAACTGACCTATATATTCAGCCATTCTTAAAGGCAAACTCTCGCCGATTCGGATAACCCTTCTTCCGCCCTTCGAGAGCGTTGCGGTCATTTTTTTCGAGGTTTTTCCGTTTGAAAATCGCATCGCAATATTGCTTTTTTCACATCCGAACCGAATCATCTCCCGATCCTTACAGTTTCGGAAGCTCTTGCCCGATGCAAAATAGAATATTGCCTCTAAAATATTCGTTTTTCCTGCCGCATTACTACCGCAAATTACGTTTATACCCGAATCAAAATCAATCTCGCTGACGGTCGCATTTCTGAAATCCGACAGCGAAAGATGTTCAATTATCATTACGAATCCTTAAGTTTTACGGGAAGTACAAGATAAGTATAGCTGCTGTTTTCGTCCTTTTCGGCAGGTTCGATGATCATACTCATCAAAGGTGTCGACATCGAAATAACAATCTCGTCGTCCTTACAAGCTCTCAAAGCGTCAAGAAGAAAACGGTTATTAAAGCCGATCTCAATATCGTCGCCTTCTTTTCTAATCTTAATGTTATCGTTAACCGTACCGTATTGGGTGTTACACGAAATATTCAAACTGTTGTCTTCAAAACGGCATTTAAGCGGTGTACGAAGTTTTTCATCAACGAGAAGACTTGCTCTTTCGGCACTCTCGATAAACGCTGCTCTGTCAACCGTCGCAAAAATCTTGTTCTGCGTAGGAAGTGCGCGTCTATAATCAAGGTATTCACCCTCGAGCAATCTCGAGAAGAACACGGTATCGTCAATCTTAAAGATAATATATTTTGCAGTGAACTCAACCGTCAAGGGTTCATCGCTGTCATCAAGCAACTTCGCAAGGTCAGAAAGTGCCTTGCCGGGAACAATGAACGAGAATCTGTTATCGTTATTGAAAATACAGCCCTTTTCTTCTCTCATCGCAAGGCGGAAGTTATCAAGCGCAACAACAGTCAAGGTTCTATTCTCAATCATAAACAATTCACCGGTGAGAATCGGTCTTGCTTCAGACTGAGCAACCGCAAAAACGGTCGTATTTATGATTTCTTTCATCAACGAACGAGAAATATTAAAGGAGTTTTCACCGCCGAGCACAGGAAGGTTCGGGAATGCTTCCGCAAGAATACCGTGGATCGAGAAATCACTCATGCCACCGGAGATGCGGACCATGTTTCTGTCGTTCGTTTCGATACAAATATCGCAATCAGGGAAGTTTCTTATGATAGAAGTAATCTTCTGTGCGTTAATAATAACCGCGCCTTCTTCCATAGAAACAACCTTGCCCATAGTACGCACACCCTTTTCAAGGTCGTAACCACAAACGGTGAGAGTATCGCCCTTCAACGTGAACAAAAGTCCTTCCAATGCAGGAAGCGTGCTCTTATTCGACGCAGCCGACGCCGCAGGCATTATCATAGACAACAACGTCTTTTTATCCGAAACGAATTTCATATTTTTATCTCCTTTTTATACGAGAGACAAACTTTTGAAAAAGTTTTTCTCTCGAGCTCTCTTTTAAAAACTTTTTTTATTTTATTTTCGCGATGTAGGGAGGTTTTTATTTTTAACCTTCTCCCCGCGATACATTTCAATTTTTATAGTAGTGTCATTCCGAGTAATCCGCAAGGATTATGGAGGAATCTCACTCAGGAGAACGCT
>JAZOSQ010000053.1:0-68675 GCA_045657245.1 Eubacteriales bacterium
CACGCGGTGCAAAAAAGATTGTTCTTATGCTTTCATTCCCGTCCGATGAAGTCGGTAACCATTTGATTGATATCGATTCGCTCGACGCAGCAGGTGTTAATCCTTGGACTGACGTGCTCACAGAACAGAAATACCGCGAACTTTTCGGTATTGTAAAACACCCCTTTACCGGTGTTGACTATATTGAATATTACAGAGAACTTATCGAATCACAGGATTGTGAAGTCGAAATCGTTCTTGCTAACGATTGCCGCAAGGTTCTTGACTATACTGATTGTGTTCTTACTTGTGACATTCATACTCGCGAACGCAGTAAGCGTCTTCTTCGTGCAGCAGGCGCAAAGACTGTTTACGGTCTTGATGAAATCTTGAATAAATCCGTTAACGGATCGGGCTATAACGAAAACTACGGTCTTCTCGGAAGCAACAAGGCAACCGAAGATTCCGTTAAATTGTTCCCTCGCGACAGCCAGGTTGTTGTTGATAAAATTGCTTCGATCCTAAATGAAAAGACGGGCAAGAACGTTGAAGTTATGGTTTACGGCGACGGTGCGTTTAAGGATCCCGTTGGTAAGATTTGGGAACTTGCAGACCCGGTTGTTTCTCCCGGCTTCACAAAAGGTCTTGTTGGTCAACCCAACGAAATCAAGTTGAAATATCTTGCTGATAACGATTTCAAGGATCTTTCCGGTGACGCGCTTAAAGAAGCTATCAGCGATTATATCCGCAAAAAGGATGATGACCTTGTCGGACAAATGGTTTCTCAGGGTACGACTCCTCGTCGCTTGACCGACCTTATCGGTTCTTTGTGCGACCTTACCTCCGGTAGTGGTGATAAAGGCACTCCTATCGTTTGGATTCAGGGCTATTTCGATAACTATACTGCATAAAATATTAGAGCTGTTCATGATTGAACAGCTCTATTTTTGTGAATTTATTTTTGTCTGCTTTTGAAAAACAGTGTGAAGATCAACGCGAATATCAATGCGGCACTAATACCCGCGGCTGTATTTGATATACCGCCATATAATGCACCGAAAATCCCATCGGTATCAACGGCATTTTGAACACCCTTTGCCAATGACATTCCGAACCCTGTCAAAGGCACTGTAGCCCCCGCAGAAGCAAATTCGGCTATGGGTTGATAAATTCCTATGGCGCTCAGCATGACACCGCACACGACGTATCCGGTCAATATACGGGCGTTTGTGATTTTTGTTTTGTCTAAAAGTATTTGCGCGGGTATGCAAAGAGCACCGCCGATTAAAAAAGCATAAAGATAATTCATTTAATCCTCCGTTGATATATGAACCGCGTGTGCGACGGCAGGAATTGATTTTTTTTGAAAAACGCTGTTTGGGTTCAAAAGTGCGCCAGTACCGATTGCGAGAATGTTTCTTGCGTTTCCTTCTTCAAGCATTTTCATAAAGTGACCTGCAAGAACACTACCGATACATCCACAACCCGAACCGCCTGAATGTGTATCTTGGCTGTCTTTATCATAAATCAAAATTCCGCAGTCGGTAAAGTTTTCGCCGATGTTCAAACCTTCGAGCGAGAGCATTTCTTTTGCTATAGAATGACCCTCAATACCAAGGTCTCCGGTTGCGATAATATCAAAATCGTTTGGTTTAATATCGTTGTTTTCGAAGAATCGTTTCATCGTGTCAACGGCAGCACAAGCCATTGCAGCGCCCATATTGTTTGCATCGCTGACGCCTTTATCGATGATTCTGCCGATCGTTGCGCTTTTGATTTTGATTTTCGAATGTTTGTTTGAGAGAAGAAAGGCACCTGTACCTGTTACTGTATTTTGGCTCGTGGGAGTACGAACACTTCCGTATTCAAGAGGGAAGCGGTATTGTCTTTCAGCAGAACAGAAATGTGATGAGGCAAAAGCTATTGCGTTGTTTGCATATCCACCGTCTATGAACGCTGAACCGCATATAAGCCCTTCGACTATTGTCGAACATGCGCCGTAAAGACCAAGAAACGGAATATTTGAGTCGGATATAGCAAAACTTGTTGCAGTGCATTGGTTAATTAAGTCGCCACCGATTAACATATCGATTTTGTCGATTGTTGTGTCAGCTTTACCCATAAGAAGATTAATGTTTCTTCTTACCATCTCGCTTTCCGCCTCTTCAAAGCTCTTGCAACCGAAATATTTGTCTTTTTCGTAACCATCAAAACGGTTCCCAAGAGGGCCTTCGAATTCATTTTTGCCAACCGTTGCGGAAGCAAAATTTGCATACACGTTGTTAAAAAATATTTTATTCTTCAAAATTATCACCTAATAAAAAAATAAATGATTCCATAAACTATAGAAGCCGCGGTTCCGTATACAATAACAGGTCCTGCGATTGTGAACATTTTCGACGCAACGCCTGTTACAAACCCCTCGCTTTTCGCTTCTAACGAAGGAGATGTTACAGAGTTTGAAAAACCTGTTATCGGTACAAGTGCACCTGCACCGCCATACTTTGCAATTTTATCGAAAACACCAACTCCCGTCAAAAAAGAGGCAAGAAATATCAATGAAAGGGAAGCATATAATAGTGATTTTTCTTCCTGTGCGCCTAACAGTAGGTATATTTCCGAGAATGCCTCTCCGAGCGCACATATAGTGCCACCAACCAAGAAGGCTTTTATGCAGTTAACAAAGCAAGGGGAACGCTCGGAACGTTTTTCGATATATTCGTTGTATTGTTTGTTAGTCATAATCAACCTCGATTCTTTTGATGTATTTTTTGCACTGTTCTTGAAAATATTCCTATATGCTTGACTTTTTTCAATATTTAAGTATAATTAAGAGGATGAAAGGAGTGTTATTTTGAAAGTACCAAAAATCAAAGGTAAATTTAAGATGCCCGACAGCATTCGCAATCTTATAAGAGAGAGTGCTGAAAAATACGGAGAAAAGACGCTATATAAATATTACAATAAAGATAATGTGGTTTCTGAACTCTCATATAAAAAGTTTTATGAGAACTTTAACGCCCTTGGGACGGCAATCTGTTCTTTGGGATTGCAGAAAACCAAAATTGCAGTTATTGGCGAAAATAGACCCGAATGGATCACCGCATATGCATCTGTTATGAGCAGCGGTTCTATAATAATTCCGCTTGATAAGGAACTTTTGACAACTCAAATTGAAGCATTTTTGAATTATTCCGAAGCGGAAGCGATTTTCTGTTCTTCTGCTTATGTCGATAAAGTTTTGGAAATGAATATTCCGAACGTAAAATATATTATCGACTTTGACGACAACGGAAACGATGATTCGAGATATCTTTCGTATTCTGCGCTTCTTCGAAAGGGTAACGAACTTCTTGAAGATGGTTTCAACAAGTTCCTTCATGCGAGATATGATTCTTCGAAGATGTGCGCTTTGATTTTCACATCCGGAACAACCGGTACGAGCAAAGGTGTTATGCTTTCCGAGGACAATATCCTCACAAGCGTTACCGCTGCTTCGAATATGATTAATCTTTCGCCCGATAATGTCTTGATGAGTGTTCTTCCGATGCACCATACCTATGAATTGACATGCGGTCAACTTACTGCAATTCGTTTGGGTGTGACTATTTGTATCAATAATAGTCTGAAATATTTGATGAAGAACTTTAAACTTTTCCGTCCAACGGCGATGGTTGTTGTTCCGCTTTACGTTTCGACTCTCAAAAAGAGAATTTCTGATGAGATAAAGAAACGTAACAAAGAAAACATCATTAATGTTGGCGTTAAAGCCACAAAGGTTCTTAGAAAAGTTGGACTTGATGCAAGAAGTCTTGTGTTCTCTGAAATTCTTGCTTCTCTTGGCGGTCGTTTGAAAGAAATTATTTGTGGTGGTGCAGCAACAGATCCCGAAGCAATCAAATGGTTTTCGGATATCGGTATTAATGTTTCTCAAGGTTATGGTATAACCGAATGTTCTCCTCTCGTTGCGGTAAATCCGCTCGTTACGGTTCATTATAATTCTGTCGGCATCGCAATCCCCGGCAGTAAGATAAAGATTATTGCTGACGAGGAAGAAGGCGGCGAAGTCGACATTCCGAACGGTGAAATCGGTGAGATTTGCGTTAAGGGTCCTCACGTTATGCTCGGATATTACAAAGACGAGGAATCAACCAAGGCGGCATTCACCGAAGAAGGATATTTCCGTACAGGCGACTATGGTTATCTTGATGATGACGGATTTCTTTTCATAACCGGCAGAAAGAAGAATATAATTATTCTTGATAACGGCAAGAACGTTTATCCCGAAGAAATCGAGGAATATCTTGCAAAGGTTGAATGTATCCAAGAATGTGTTGTCATCGGCAGAGAAAACGATCTTGGTGAGGTTGTTATAACTGCGTTGATCTATCCCGATTACGATATGTTTAAGGATTGTGACGATTCTGAAATAATCAATAAAATGCGTTCTGAAGTCGCAAAGATAAACAAGATTCTTCCGACATTCAAACAGATACGCAATATCGAACTCAAAAAGACAGAGTTCGAAAAAACCACAACAAAAAAAATAATGAGATATAAACTCTCATAAAAGAAGAGGTACTTTATGCTTTCCAAACTCAAAGACATTCTTGTTGAAGAAATGGACATTTCTGCTGAACTTATCGTTCCCGAAGCAGAACTTATGAACGACCTTGGTTTCAATTCTCTTGAACTTGCAGACCTTGTTGTTCTTTGCGAAGAAAAATTCAACATAAGCTTCGATGATAGTGTACTCCCGACACTCCTTACCGTCGGCGACGTTGTTGCTTATCTCGAACAGAACGCATAAGTAAATAATTAAACAAAAAATCACCTTGAATTTTCAAGGTGATTTTGTTTGTATTTCGTAAACACATAAAAATAGACACATCATAAAGGATTTCTCCAAAATGATGTGTCTAATTTGTTTTTATAACTTATTCAGTTAAAAGTAGGGAAGAAGCGGCTTATTTGCTAGCTTCTTCGATAGCAACTGCACATGCAACAGTCATACCAACCATGGGGTTGTTACCTGCGCCGATCAAGCCCATCATTTCTACGTGAGCGGGAACGGAGGAGGAACCTGCGAACTGTGCGTCAGAGTGCATTCTACCCATGGTGTCGGTCATACCGTAAGAGGAAGGACCAGCAGCCATATTATCGGGGTGGAGAGTACGACCGGTACCGCCACCGGAAGCAACGGAGAAATATTCTCTGCCGTTTTCAACACACCACTTCTTGTAGGTGCCTGCAACGGGGTGTTGGAAGCGGGTGGGGTTGGTGGAGTTACCGGTGATGGAAACGCCAACCTTTTCAAGCTTCATGATAGCAACGCCTTCGGGAACGTTATCAGAGCCGTAGCACTTAACGTCTGCACGAGGACCCTTGGAGAAGGGAATTTCCTTAACAACCTTAACTTCTTCGGTATAAGGATCGAATTCGGTTTCAACATAGGTGAAGCCGTTGATACGAGAGATGATATATGCAGCGTCTTTGCCGAGACCGTTAAGGATAACGCGGAGAGCGTTCTTACGAACCTTGTTTGCGTTAAGAGCAATCTTGATAGCGCCTTCAGCAGCAGCGAAGGATTCGTGACCTGCGAGGAAGCAGAAGCAGTCGGTTTCTTCGGAAAGAAGCATTTTACCGAGGTTACCGTGGCCAAGACCAACCTTACGGTTTTCTGCAACGGATCCAGGGATACAGAAGGACTGAAGACCGATACCGATTGCAGCAGCAGCGTCAGCAGCTTTGGTGCAACCCTTCTTAATAGCTATTGCAGCGCCAACAGTGTATGCCCAAACAGCGTTTTCAAAGCAGATGGGCTGGGTGCTGCGGATAATCTTATCGATGTCGATACCCTTAGCGAGAGTGATTTCTTTGCACTCCTCGATGGAGGAAATGCCGTATTCTTTAAGACAAGCGTTGATTTTCTCAACACGTCTTTCGTAACCTTCAAACAATGACATGGTATTTACCTCCTAAATTATTCATGACGGGGGTCAATATATTTGACCGCGTCTTCAAATCTACCGTAAGTGCCGATGGACTGGTTGTATGCTTCGTTGGGTTCCATACCTTTTTTGATGAAGTCGGTCATTTTTCCGAGAGATACGAATTCGTAACCGATAACTTCGTCATTTTCGTCAAGAGCCATACGAGTGCAGTAACCTTCGGTCATTTCGAGGTAACGAACGCCCTTTGCTTTGGAACCATACATAGTACCAACCATGGAACGAGAACCTTTACCGAGGTCTTCCATACCTGCACCGATAACAAGACCGCCTTCGGAGAAAGCAGACTGAGAACGACCGTATACGATCTGGAGGAAGAGTTCGCGCATTGCTGTGTTGATAGCATCGCAAACAAGGTCGGTGTTGAGAGCTTCGAGAATGGTCTTGCCGGGAAGAATTTCAGCAGCCATAGCCGCAGAGTGAGTCATACCGGAGCAACCGATGGTTTCTACGAGAGCTTCTTCGATAATGCCGTCTTTGACATTAAGAGAAAGCTTGCATGCGCCCTGCTGAGGTGCACACCAACCCACACCGTGAGTGTAAGCGGAAATGTCTTTGATTTCCTTTGCCTGTACCCACTTGCCTTCTTCGGGAATGGGAGCAGGACCGTGCTTCGGGCCTTTAGCCACAACGCACATGTTTTCAACTTCTTTTGAATACTGCAACATTGAAAAAAATCCTTTCGCTTTATCTTTTTTATTTGTTTATTTTATTATTTCTGCATAAACTTCGCCGCTGCATCCCGCTGCATTCGCTTCATCGGTATCGATATGTATTGCAGGAGCAAAATTGGGATTTACTCTAACAACGACGTCACCGAAAATGAGGGAACGGTCTGCTGTACAAACTTTAGCGGAAACGATCTGTTTGTCAGAAACGCCAAGTTCTTCGGCAGTAGCAGGGTCAAGGTGCATATGTCTTTTTGCCGCGATAGCGCCTTCGGTGATTTCAACTTCACCTGCAGGACCAACAAGCTTCAAAGCACCGCTTCCTGCGATATCACCGGATTCACGTACAGGAACGGAAATTCCGAGCGCACGAGCATCAGTGAGAGAAATTTCAACCTGAGTAGCGGGTCTTGTGGGGCCGAGAATAAGCACATTGTTGATTGCGCCTTTGGGACCTACCAAGTTGATTCTTTCATTGCTCGCAAACTGACCGGGCTGAGAAAGCATCTTTTTTACAGTAAGGGTTTGTCCTTTACCGAGCAAGGTTTCCATATCTGCTTCCGTAAGGTGTACGTGACGGGCAGACGTTTCGACGAGTATTTTCTTTTCCATTGGTTATATACCGCCTTTCTTTTATTAATCAACTTATTATATATCAAAACTTTCCTTTTGTAAATGGTATTTTGCAAAAAATTGTGTTGAAATAGCAAATGTTGTGTGTTATAATACAAGTTATTGAATGGATAATAGGAGAATTTTGCCATGGAATATATTTTTTCAAATAAAGTTAAGGATATGAAGCCCTCTGCGATCAGAGAAATATTCAAATCGCTTTCCGATCCGAACGTAATTTCTTTTGCTGCAGGAAATCCCTCTCCGCTTTCTTTTCCTGTTGAAAAGATGCATTCTGTCGCCGAAGAAATTTTTCAGAACGAAGCATCGTTTGCTTTCCAATATGGTATAACCGAAGGTTATCCTCGTTTGAGAGAACAAATCTCTTTGCGACTCAAAGAAAGATTCAACACGGGTTCTGATGACGACGAGGTTATCATCACAACGGGCGGACAACAGGGTATAGACCTTTGTGCGAAAGTACTTTGTAATGAAGGTGACGTTGTTATTTGTGAAAATCCAAGCTTCATCGGTGCGCTTAACGCGTTCCGCTCTTATAACACAAAACTTGTCGGCATCGATCTCGAAAATGATGGTATGAACATCGAAGCGCTCGAAAACGCTCTTAAAGCAAACCCGAACGCAAAGATGATATACGTTATACCTACGTTCCAAAACCCCGCGGGAATCACAACTTCGCTTGAAAAAAGAAAAGCAATACTTGACTTGGCAAAGAAATATGACGTCATAATTCTCGAAGACAATCCTTATGGAGAACTTCGATTCTCGGGCGAAGATGTGCCCACGATAAAGAGTCTTGATACAGAAGGCAGAGTTGTTTACTGTTCTTCTTTCTCGAAGATTCTTTCTGCCGGTATGCGTATCGGTTTTGTTTGCGGTCCTAAGGAATTGGTTCAAAAAATCGTCGTTTTGAAACAGGTTAACGACGTTCATACAAATCTTTTCTTCCAAATGGTTGCATCGAAGTTTATTGATAAATACGGTCTTGACGATCACATTAATTTTATAAAAAAATTATATCGTGATAAATGCAATTTGATGCTTTCCGAACTTGATAAGCATATTGCGGGCAAAGCGGAATATACTCGTCCCGACGGCGGTTTGTTCATTTGGGTTACCGTTAAAGGCGGCAACGGTGATGAAATAGCGAAGAAAGCTATTGCAAATAAACTTGCTGTTGTTACGGGTTCAAGCTTTAATCCGATTCAAGGCGGTTACTCTCCTTCGGTCAGACTTAATTATTCTACACCGTCCGATGAACAGATCGTTGAAGGTGTAAAACGTCTTGCGAGTGTATTATAAGGAGCTTTATATGGAAAATCAAAATATAAAAAAGACAATTCTTTCGGGTGTACAGCCGTCCGGAACTTTAACAATCGGTAACTATCTTGGCGCGCTTCGCAATTGGGCAACCTTGCAATATGATTACAACTGCTATTTTTGTGTCGCTGACCTTCATGCAATAACTGTTCGTCAGGTGCCTGCGGAGCTTCGTCAAAATTGCTTGAAAACACTTGCACTTTATCTCGCATCAGGCATTGATCCCGAAGCAAATGCATTGTTTTTGCAAAGCCACGTTCCCGCTCACGCGGAACTTTCTTGGGTTCTTTCCTGTTACACGATGTTTGGCGAGCTTTCACGTATGACACAATTCAAAGATAAATCCGCAAAACATTCTGATAATATCAATGCAGGTCTTTTCACATATCCCGTTCTTATGGCGGCGGATATTCTTCTTTATCAACCCGACCTTGTTCCTGTTGGTAACGATCAAAAACAACACATTGAACTTGCGCGTGATATCGCAAATCGTTTTAACAACACATATTCGGAAACCTTCAAGGTTCCCGAACCTTATATGCCCAAGGCGGGTGCAAGAATAATGTCGCTTTCCGATCCGACCTCAAAGATGAGCAAATCTGATTTGGGTGATGGAAGTATATTCTTGCTTGATGATAGGGATACTGCTATTCGCAAAATCAAACGTGCCGTTACCGATTCGGGTTCGGAAGTTAAATTTGCCGAAGGTAAGGATGGCATTAATAACCTTATGTCGATCTATTCTGCGTTCACAGAAAAGAGCTTCGATGAAATTGAAAAGGAATTTGAAGGCAAGGGATACGGTGTATTCAAACTTGCCGTCGGCGAAGTTGTTGCTGACGCACTTTCTGATTTCCAGGATAAGTATAAAGTCTTCATTTCCGATAAAGAACAGCTTAACAAGATACTTATTGAAGGCGCACAGAAAGCTTCCTATGCCGCAGAAAAGACACTCAGAAAAGTTTACCGTAAGGTCGGTTTTTATTCTGTAAAATAATAAAAATTTATTCCTGACCGAGAATAACGAAAAAGGAAAATGATTTATGGCTAAGAAAACAGTCGATTACGATAACCAGACAATTTCATCTCTTAAAGGCGCAGACAGAGTTCGTTTGCGTCCTGCTGTTATTTTCGGATCTGACGGTATCGAGGGTTGTCAACACTCTTTCTTTGAAATACTTTCCAACTCTATCGATGAATATCGCGAAGGATATGGCAATCGTATTAACGTCACAGTATATAACGACAGAACGATGGAAGTCGAAGACTTTGGACGCGGCGTTCCGCTCGATTGGAACGAAAAAGAACAAAAATACAACTGGGAACTCGTATATTGCGAACTTTATGCAGGTGGTAAATATAATAACGCTGAAGGCGGTGCATACGAATATTCCCTCGGTTTGAACGGTCTCGGCGCTTGTGCTACTCAGTATGCGTCCGAATTTATGGACATCACGTCCTATCAAAGAGGTACAAAATACAATATAAGTTTCCAAACGGGTGAACCTGTAACTGAGCTTATAAAAAGCGAATGTCCAAAGAACAAGACGGGTACAGTCGTTCGCTGGAAGAGTGATAAGGCGGTATTCACAGATACTGCAATTCCTCGCGAATACTTCAGCACAGTATTGAAGAAACAAGCGGTTGTAAACGCCGGATTAACTCTTTCTTTGAAATGGCAGAAGACAGATAATTCTTTTGAAACCGAAGAATATTGCTATAATAACGGCATAACCGACTATATCAGAGAAATAGTCGGTGAAAATACGCTTTCACCTATTGCGGATTATTCCGCGGAACGTGTTGGTCGTGATAGTCCTGACAGAAGCGAATATAAGGTAAAAATGCAATTCGCTTGTTGTTTCACAAACGAAGTGAATTTGATTGAATACTATCACAATTCGTCATATCTTGAACACGGCGGTTCTCCCGACAAAGCGGCAAGAAGCGCTTTCGTTTGGGCGATAGACCAATACGCAAAAAATAACGGAAAATACAACAAAAACGAAAGCAAAATTTTGTTTTCCGACGTAGAGGATTCGTTGGTTCTTGTCGTAAACTCTTTTTCAACTCAGACTTCTTATGCAAACCAAACTAAAAAAGCAATAAATAACGTTTTCATCGCAGAAGCGATGACCGAATTCTTCAAACATTCTCTCGAGGTTTTCTTTGCTGAAAATCCTCAGGCGGCAGATAAAATCGTAACACAGATACTCGTTAATAAACGTGCAAGAGAATCGGCAGAGCATATGAGAGTTTCTTCTAAGAAGAAGCTTACTGCTACGCTTGATATTACTAACACCGTAGAAAAATTTGTCGGTTGCCGTCTTCGTGACCCCGATAGATGTGAATTATACATCGTTGAAGGCGATTCGGCATTGACGAGTTGTAAATTGGCGAGAGATTCGGAATTTCAGGCGATAATACCCGTTCGTGGTAAAACGCTCAACTGTCTTAAAGCATCGTTTGACAGAATAATGAAGAGCGATATCATTCTTGACCTTGTTAAAGTTATCGGATGCGGAGTTGAAGCGAAACAGCTTCGTGTTAAAGGTGTTTCTTCGTTTGATCTTTCCGCTTTGCGTTGGGATAAAATCATCATATGTACCGATGCCGATGAAGATGGATATCAGATCAGAACATTGATTTTGACGATGTTTTATCGTCTTCTTCCGACGTTGATTAAAGAAGGTCGTATCTATATCGCAGAAACTCCTCTTTATGAAATTACGTGCGGTAATGACACACATTTCGCTTACAGCGAAGCAGAAAAAGCTGCTATACTCGAAAAAATCGGCGATAAAAAGTTCACAATACAACGTTCAAAGGGTCTTGGTGAAAACGATGCGGATATGATGAGTTTAACAACAATGAACCCTGCAACGAGAAGACTTATCAGAATTTCTCCCGAAGACGAAGAAAAGACATATCAAATGTTTGACGTTCTATTGGGCGATAATATTCTAGGAAGAAAAGACTTTATCGCTAAAAATGGTGCAAAATATCTTAATTTAGCAGATTATTAATGAGGTTAGGAATGGCAAGAAAAAAGTCAAAAGTAATCGAACCGCAAATTATATCCGAACCTATTGACGTTAATATAACAAACGTACTTGAAACAAACTATATGCCTTATGCGATGAGCGTTATTGTTTCTCGTGCGATTCCCGAAATCGACGGGTTCAAGCCGGCACACAGAAAGCTTCTTTATACGATGTATAAAATGGGGCTTTTGAACGGACAAAAGCAGAAAAGCGCAAAAGTTGTCGGTCAAACAATGGTTTTGAACCCTCACGGCGATGCTGCAATCTATGAAACGCTTGTCCGTCTCACAACGGGCAAGGAATGTCTTTTGCATCCGTTTATAGAATCGAAGGGAAGCTTTGGTAAACAGTATTCTGATATGGCGTATGCCGCTTCACGTTATACTGAATGTAAATTGGCTAAATTCAGCGAAGAAATTTTCGACGGCATTGACAGAGATGCAGTTGATTTTGTAGATAACTACGATAGCACGACGACAGAACCTGTTGTTTTGCCGACGAGCTTTCCGAATATACTTGTTTCTCCGAACTCGGGTATTGCTGTTGGTATGGCAAGTGATATATGTTCGTTCAACCTTCGTGAAGTGTGCGAGGTCACCTCGGCATTTCTCCGTAATGAAAACATCACAACCGATGAAATCTTGGATATCTTAAAAGCTCCCGACTTCTCGACCGGCGGTTTGTTGATATATGATAAGAACAAGCTTCGCGAAATTTATGAAACGGGAAGAGGTTCCGTTAAGGTTAGAGCAAAATACGTTTATGATAAAAGCGAAAACCGTATTGAAGTATTGCAGATACCTTATACGACCACGCTCGAAAAAATACGCGAGAGTATGATCCAACTTGCCAAGGAAGGCAAGATTAAGGATGTTTCCGACGTTCGCGACGAGATCGATATAAACGGCTTCAAAATGGCAATCGATCTCAAAAGAGGTGCAGATCCCGAAAAGTTAATGCGTAAGCTTTTCAAGATGACAAAGCTTGAGGATGATTTTAAGTGTAATTTCAATATACTTGTCGGCGGTGTTCCTCAAACTATGGGAATTAAGCAAATTCTCGAAGAATGGTGTGCATTCCGAATTGAATGTTTACGCAGAACATATATTTTCGACCTTGGAAAGAAGAACGAAAAGCTTCATCTTCTTTACGGTTTAAGGTCTATTTTGCTCGATATTGATAAAGCGATTGCTATTATCAGAGGTACCGAAAACGAAAAAGACGTTGTTCCCAACTTGATGAGCGGTTTTTCGATTGATGAAATTCAGGCGGAATATGTTGCCGATATTAAACTTCGTAATCTTAATAAACAATATATTCTCAAGCGAATCGACGAAATCGGACAGCTTGAAAAGGATATCGAGGAACTCAAGCTTTTGATATCGAGTGAAAGACGAATCAAAACCCGTATTATAAAGCAGTTGAACGAAATTGCAAACAAATATGGTGTTCCAAGAAAAACCTATATAATAGACAGCACTGAAATTTGTGACGAGGACACCGAAGAACCGATTCCCGATTATCCTTGTGAAGCATTTTTGAGCGTTGAGGGATATTTCAAAAAATGTACCTTGGCTTCTTTGAGAGGTAACGACGTACAGAAATTCAAAGAAAATGACTCTTTGAGAACGAAATTTATCACGAAAAACAACGAAGAAGTTCTTTTCTTTACTTCTGATGCACAGGTTTATAAATCCCGTCTTGATGATTTTGAAGATACGAAGGCAAGTGCACTTGGCGAATACGTTCCTGGCAAACTCAAATTCAATGAAAACGAAAAAGTTGTATCTGCGATTTGTTTGGGCGAGTATAACGGCAGAGTTGTTCTCTTTTTCGAAAACGGTAAAGCAGTCTCTCTGCCTATGGACGTATATGCAACGAAAACAAACCGCAAGAAGTTGACGAATGCATTCTTCGGCGGAAGTACTCTTATTGCGGCATTTATGGCTACTGACAAGGCTGAATATCTTGTCCGTTCCGACGACGGCAGAGCATTGTTGATTAAAGATAATCAAATTATTGAGAAAACGACACGTACCTCTTCGGGAAGCACTCTCTTTACTTTGAAAAAGGGAAAGAAAGTTGTTTCAGTCGAGATATACGATCGCGAAAAACAGCCATTATTGAAAGAATCTCGTTACAGAAAGAGTAAATTACCGGCATCGGGCGTGATTTTTGAGGATATTGATCCCGATATAACCCAGCAAACTCTTCTTGATTGACAAGATTTATAAATGATGATATAATAAATCAGTTTGGAGGCGTTGAACGATGAAGACAATCAAACGATTTTTTCGACGATATTTATTTGAAATAACGGGCGTTGCAATTTTTATGGCCGTTTCTTTGCTTTTGATGTCTTTTAATCGTACGGCAGGGCTAATATCACTTTCTGGTTTATTGATTTATACGATAGTTGTCTTTTTACTGTTTAACCGAACCAATAGCCGTATTATTCGTGACCGTGACGGTAGTGGTTTATATAAGATGATTTCCGGATTGATGGAAAAAATTGATTCGCCCGTTATGGTCGTTAATGAATTTAATAAGATTGTTTGGTGTAATGATGAATTTTGTTCATTGGAAGAAGTTGTAGATAAACACGTTTCGGTTGGCTCGGCTAAACTTTTTGGTGGTAGCGCTTCATATTCTAACCTTTCTGCGGCGTATGAAGAGTATGCTGATTTTGTTCCTGTAACGACAGGTGAATCGTTCTACGAATTGCGTGTTTTTCCGCTTGAATACGGAAAACAGAAGCTTTTCGCTGCTGTTTGGTATAGTAAAGATAAAGAAAAGAATTTGAAACAACGTCTTGATGATACTGCTTTGCGTGTCGCTTATATCGTTATCGATAATACAAATGAAGTTACACAGGAAGTCCAAGAAAATCGTCGTTTCGGTTCTGCAACGGTCAATAAGCTTCTGTCAGAATGGGCTGCTGAATTCGATGCGATTCTTACAGAGTATGATCGCGACAAATATGTTATGCAGTTTGAAAACCGACATTTGAAGGTTATGACCGATGCGAAATTCGATATTCTTGATAGGGTTGTAGAATCGTCTTTGGATGAATCGCCGATACCGATAACGATTTCAATTGGTGTTTCAAGTGGTGACGGTACTCTTATCGAAAAACGTGAATCGGCACAGATTGCATTGCGTTCTGCGCTTCAACGTGGTGGCTCTCTTGCGGTTGTGCGAACGCCTGATGGTGATATAAGTTATGGTGGCAGAACAAAAGCGGTTCAACGTCAGACAAAGATTCGTTCAAGACTTTGTCGAGATCTACTTGCTGATCAGCTTTCCAAATGTTCAAACGTTATTATTATGGGACATTTGCGCCCCGACTTCGACTCTATTGCATCGAATATCGGTATTGCAAAGTTAGTTCAAACGTACGATAAGGATTATTGCATAGTTGCAGACAAAAACGATAGAAATATTTCTAAAGTTATTGAATCGATAATAGAGTTTCCCGAATATGAAAGTGTTTTCGTTGATGCGGAATATGCTCAGGAAATGCTTACACCCGACACACTCGTTATTATAACAGATGCGTCCAACCCTGAACTTTTCTGTGCTCGTGATGTATATGAAAATGCAAGTAAGGTTATTGTTATCGACCATCACGCAATAAAAGAAACCTTGGGAGATCAGGTTCTTCAACCCTCAAACATAGACCCGACAGCATCGAGTGCATCAGAACTTGTTTGTGAAATTCTCGAGTTGTCTCTAAACCCGAGTGCGTTACGCCCTGAAGAAGCGCAAATTCTTCTCGCTGGTATTTTGTTAGATACACAGTTCTTTTCAAGAGACACAGGTACAAGAACCTATTCGGCTTGTATTTTCCTTAAGAATGCTGGTGCAGAAGCTGTTAAAGCTAAAAATCTTTTCAAATCTGATATGAAACAGTTCCGTTCAATAAGCTCTATTGAAAACAAAATGACTGTTTATAAAGATAAGTATGCGATTTCGTATTTTGACGAAGGTGTAAACTCTGAAAATAAGGTTATTGCTTCTAAAGCGGCAGATAGACTTGTTGATATTGATGGCATTTCTGCATCTTTCGTTTTGTATTCGCTCGACAACGGTATCAATCTTTCTGCTCGAAGTGACGGAACGGTTAATGTTATAAATATCGCAAAACTTCTTGGTGGTGGCGGACATTTTCAATCTGCCGGTGCATTGATTAGACGTTTTGATGGCAGGGATTTTGGTGGTGCTGTGTTCGATATGGACGAAGCAGAAGCAATATTGAAAGAAGCCATTGATGAGTATCTTGGCGACATTGTGAAAGAAGGTAAAACAGTATGAAAGTAATTCTACTTGCTGACGTTAAAGGTCAAGGAAAAAAAGGTGAACTTATAAACACTTCCGATGGATACGCAAGAAATTTTCTTCTTCCTAGAAAACTTGCAAAAATAGCAGATTCAGGTTCTATCAAAGAAATCGAAATGAAGAAGGAAAGCGCTGCATTCCACCTTGCCGAAGAAAAGAAAAAAGCAAACGAAACAAAAGAGTTTCTTGCTGATAAACAGCTTGTATTCCAAACCACGGGTGGTGCTGACGGCAGATTGTACAGCGCTGTTACGAATAAGGATATCAGTGAAAAGATTGAAGCGGAATTCGGAATCAAAATTGATAAAAGAAACATCACGCTTGCCGAAACAATCAAAACCGTCGGTGAATACGTTGTTAAGATTAAGCTTTTCCAAGGAATCACTGCTGACCTCAAACTCGTTGTAAAAGCGTAAATTACATTAAATTCAAAGAACAGAGGAATCGAAATGGCAGAACTTGATATTAAAAAAATGCCGTTTTCGCTTGAAGCGGAACAGGCAATACTCGGTACAGTAATTGTTGATTCCGAAAAGTTTGCCGAGGTTGCCACGTTAAAGGCAGAAGATTTTTATCTTCAGCAACACAAAGAGATATTTTCCGCAATGCGTGATATGTTTTCGAAAAATAGAGTTATCGACCCGGTAACTCTTATTGACACGCTTACACATTTGGGCACTTATACCGAAGGCGATGCTGCAAAATATATCAAGTTACTTGTCGACCTTGCCTCTGATGCTACAAATATCGAAGAATACACCCAGATTATTCGAGACAAAGCTATGTTGCGTTCGCTTATTGATGCATCTCGTGATATTTCCGACCTTGCATATAGCGAAAAAGGGGAAGTGGGCGAAGCAATCAATTATGCTGAGCATAGAATATACTCGATTTCTCAAGATAAATATAAAGATGGGTTTGATAAGATTTCTGATGTCATCGCAGGATATTCTCAAACCTTGACTATGCTCAAGAACGATCCTGATTTGCTTTCGGGAACACCGACTCGCTTTGATAAGCTTGACCGACTTCTTGTCGGGATGGGTAAAGGCGACCTCATTGTTGTCGGTGGACGACCCGGTATGGGTAAAACAAGTTTTTGTATGAACGTTGCTACCAACGTTGCAAAAACAACCGATAAAAATATTGCTGTTTTTTCTCTTGAAATGTCGTCGGAACAGCTCGTTTCGAGAATGATAAGCAGTGAAGCGCTTATTGACAGCTCAAGTATGAGAACCGGCAAACTTTCTGACAAAGATTGGGAAAAGTTTGCGGAAGCGGGAAGTGTTCTAGCAAAGACAAATATTTATATTGACCCTAACCCAAATATTACTCCTACTGAAATGAAGTCGAAATTGCGTAGACTTGGTAACCTGGGTCTTGTCGTTATCGACTATCTCCAACTCATGCATCCCGACGTAACAACAAATAATCCTGTTCAGGATATCGCAAGCATTACACGTTCAATAAAGCTTATGGCAAAGGAATTTGAAATACCGATAATTCTTTGTTCCCAGCTTTCTCGTGCAACGGATAAACGTGGACAAAAAGAACGTCAACCTATGCTTTCTGACCTTCGTGATTCCGGTGCAATCGAGCAGGACGCTGATATCGTACTCTTTATTTACCGTAGTGATTATTACGAAAGCAAAGACGGTGAAGCACCTCAACTGCAGGAAACGAATTCCGACTTTATGATTGCGGAATGTAACGTCGCAAAGAACAGACATGGCGGTACAGGTACTGTTCAATTGAACTGGATAGGTAAATTCTTCAAATTTACAGGAATTGATAATTCTGAAAATGAACCGATTTAGTGTTGAATTTTTAAATAAAATCAAAGATTACTTCAAACTCTTGCCTTTTGATATAAAAGGCAAGAATTTGTGTGTATGTCTATCGGGCGGAGCAGACTCGGTTTCTTTACTTCGTGCAATGCATTTTTTGTCTGACGAGTTGGAGGTTGAGGTTTCGGCTTGTCATTTTAATCATATGATTCGCGGACAAGAAGCAGACGAAGACGAGCTTTTCTGTAAGAATCTCTGTAAAACCTTGGGTATTAAGATATATTTCGGAAGAGATGACGTACCTCTTTATGCAAAGACCGAGAAAAAGTCTATTGAAGAAGCCGCCAGAGAATGTAGATATTCTTTTTTTCAACGTATTTCCGAAAAACAGAATATAGACTATTGTCTTACGGCACATAATATGAATGATGACGCCGAAACTTTGTTGTTTAATTTAATCAGAGGTTCAGGTTCTAACGGTGCATCTTCGATATCATTGTATAACGGCAAGATTTTGCGACCGCTTTTGAAAGTTAGTCGTAAAGATATTGAAGACTTTCTTTCTGGTTTATCACAAGAATACGTTACCGATAGCACGAATCTTTCTGTGGAATATACAAGGAATTATATACGTTCTGTATTAATGCCCGAGATTGAGAAGATCAACCCAATGGCATCACAATCGCTATCGAGATATGCCGATTCTGTTCGTGCGGATAGGGAGTATTTTGATGAAGTTGTCTCTTCAAACCTTGATGTTGATTTGAGAGCACTACCAGAAGCGATCAGACGCCGTGTTATAATCAGAAAATTTCATGAGTTTTCGTCAAGTCATTTGAATTTTGAATTAATCAATAAACTCGACAATTTGATTTTTGAATCAAAACGTAGTATAATTTCGATTTTTTCACAATATGAAGCTGTTATTTATGAAGGTAAAATTGAATTTTATAATAAAACTGACGATGTAGATCATATATTTCATCCCGTTGAGTTATCTTTCGGAGAAAATAGTATCTTTAACGAAAGAGTTGACATAATAATCGCAAAGACAGATATCGATACGTCGCAGAAAGTTAACAAATTATCCATAGCAAACAAATTTTCTTTTGATAAAATTGTTGGCGATCTTCGTGTGAAGAACCGTTCTGTCGGTGATAAAATTTGTATACACGGCATCAACAAGAGTTTGAAAAAACTCTTTATTGATAAGAAAATACCCAAGGAGTATAGAAATATAATTCCTGTTGTTTTTGATGATTTAGGAATTGTATATGTACCCTTTGTTGGTATTGCAGACCGAGTTTTTGCGAAAGATTCAAAAGATATAGTATATATCAAGACAACGTTCAAAACTATAGAAAAAGAAAGGTGGAATAACGCCTATGAAAAATAAAGGTCCTGGAAAGATTTTACTGTTTTATTTGATTTTCTTCTTGGTAATTATTTTTGTTGCAAATGCATTTGCAGGTGCGAATAATAAGCAAGAAGAAATCGACTACAGCAAAGTCGTAAAAATGTTCCAAAAAGAGGAAGTAAAGCGATATTATATCGATAATACAGGTATTTTATATCTCTCCTCGAAGGAAAACGACAGCGAAGATATCGATTTGAAAACCTTCGAATATATGCATTCGCTTGCTGATATTGAACAGTTCAGAACGGATTTAGGTGAATTGATAATTGCCCAAACCGAAAAGGGAACATTACAGAGATATGATTATCAAGCTCCCGCAGTACTTCCTTGGTGGGCGGCTTATTTGCCTTATTTGATAGTTATTATCATTCTTCTCGTTGTATTCTGGTTGTTTATCTCTCGCACTTCGAAAAACAACGGCGGTGGAGGAGGTTTTGGTCTTGGCGGAAAGATGAATTCTTTCAGCAAAGCAAGAACAAGACTCGGCAGCGATGAGAAGAAGAAGGTTATGTTTACCGACGTTGCAGGTGCTGACGAAGAAAAAGAAGAACTTCAAGAAGTTGTTGAATTCCTTCGTAATCCTAACAAGTTTTCTGATCTTGGTGCAAGAATTCCTAGGGGTGTTCTTCTTGTAGGTTCTCCCGGTACAGGTAAAACTTTGTTGGCAAAAGCTGTTGCAGGCGAAAGCGGAGTTCCTTTCTATTCAATTTCCGGTTCTGATTTCGTTGAAATGTATGTCGGTGTCGGCGCATCGAGAGCTAGAGACCTTTTCGAAACTGCGAAAAAGACTGCACCTTGCATTATTTTCATCGATGAAATTGATGCTGTTGGTAGACACAGAGGCGCAGGTCTTGGTGGCGGACACGACGAACGCGAACAAACCTTGAACCAATTACTCGTTGAAATGGATGGTTTTGGCGTTAATGACGGTGTTATCGTTATTGCGGCAACAAACCGTCCCGATATACTTGACCCCGCTTTGTTGCGCCCCGGTCGATTTGATAGACAGATAACAGTTAATCTTCCTGATATTAAAGGCAGAGAAGAGATTCTAAAGGTTCATTCCAGAGGTAAGCCTTTGGGCGCAGACGTTGATTTGGCAGTAATCGCGAAGTCAACTTCCGGTTTTAGTGGCGCAGATCTTGCAAACCTTCTTAACGAAGCGGCACTTCTTGCCGCGAGAAAGAAAAAGACTGTTATTAATACTGACGATATCGAAGAAGCTACTATCAAGGTTATAGTCGGTCCTCAAAAGAAGTCGTTGATGATAACTCCCGATGAAAAGCTTAAGACCGCATATCACGAAGCGGGACATGCAATAGTTACCAAATTGGTCGGCACACAAGACCCTGTACACCAAATTTCGATTATCCCCAGCGGACGTGCACTTGGTTATACTTTGTCATTACCTGAAAAGGATAAGACGAGCGTCTATAAGATAGAACTTCTCGATAATATTTGTACGCTTCTTGGTGGTCGTGCGGCTGAAAAACTCATGTGCGATGATATTTCCGGTGGTGCATCGAATGATATCGAACGTGCGACGGATATCGCTCGTAAGATGGTGACAAAGTTTGGTATGAGTGATGTTCTTGGTCCTGTTGTGTATTCCGCCGAAAACTCTGAAGTGTTCCTTGGAAAAGATTTCGGAACAACAAAGAATTATTCCGAAAAGATTGCAGAACAGATTGATGCCGAAATTTATAATTTCGTAAATTCCGGATATGAACGTGCATTAAAAATACTTGAAGAAAACAAAGAGATTCTTACGTTTATTGCAAATTATCTTGTTAAGAACGAGATTATGGATGCAGAACAGTTCGAGCTTTGTTTTATTGATGGAGTAACCGAAGAAATGCTCGATGCGGTTTCGGAAAAAAAGAAGAAAGCTGCTGAAATCGAGAACCAAAAAAGACGTGAAGCTCTCGAGGAATCGAAAAAAGAAAAGAAAAAAGACCAAGATTCCGAAAAGAAAGAACCGTCTTCTACAGAAGAAGTGATTTTTTCTGACGATATATTAAACAATTAAAAAATCTCTGTCGCAAATTTTTGCGACAGAGCATTTTTCTGTATAAACTCCTATTATTGCGTCAACTATCTTTACAAAGCAATAGGAGGGTATACACTTTGGAATTGAACGGAAGAAAATTAACTAAAAACTTTGTTTGGATTGTATCAGCGGTTTTGTTTGTTATTGTTGCGATTTTGTTGACGATTTTATCGCTTGTTCTCAATAATGAGCATTCTGAGGATGAAATTTCGGATCATAGTTCTATTAACGAACATAGCGCTCAAGACGTTTTCGTCGCATTGGATGAAAGTTCACACGATGTGATGAATTCTGATAATTCGATTGAAATCCTCGACGAAACCTCTTACGAAGAACAAGAAATCAATCACGGATGGGTCATAAACGAATATGGATATACCTATCTATATGATGATACAGGATACGAACAGTTCACTTATTCTAATTATATTTTGAATAGGTTTATTGATAGCATTAACGAGTATTCAGATATTTTCTCCGAAAACACAAAGATATATAATATGCTCGTTCCTGTAAGCAGTACGTTTGCATCAATACCGAGAGAGATTTATACTGCTGACGAGTTTTATAATAAGTCGCAATCTACCTTTGTTTCTACAATTTCGTCGAGGACTAATGATAGGATAAAGAATATACCCATTGTGTCTATTATTGAAGAACAATATGATGAAGATGAATATGTTTTTTTCAGAACCGATCGAAATTGGACACAACTAGGTGCCTATTACGCTTATAACGAATTTTGTCGTGAACTTGATTTAATACCTTTGGAATTAGGATTTTTTCATGAAGAATCAATTAGTGATTTTCTTGGAAGCTTCTATAACGCAACAGGATCGGAAGTTATGTACAATAACCCCGACGAAATGGTGTTTTATTCGTTGCCAGACTCGATTTCTGTGGATTTGATTGTCTATGATTCGGATACAATCTATTTTGATTATAATCTTTGTGACAATTATGTATATCCTAATACTGCTTATAATATTTTTCTTGGTAGGGAAGCCGAGCGTTATGAAATCACAACCAATTCGGAAGATGGCTCGCTTTTGATTATCGGTGACAGTTCCGTTTTCCCGATTATCCCGTTTCTTGCTTGCCATTACAGAAAAATTGATTTCATTTACCCTGAAAAATATACTGGCGACATCAAAGAGTTTGTTGCAGACAAAGAATATAACGACGTTTTGCTTATGTGCTACTCTACAAGTGCAGTAAATAGCAATTATATCCCTTCACTAAATAGCATTATGGGAGATTCTAATAATGGATAAAACAATTTTGGGCGGATTTGTTTCTGTCAAGAGTGTTATTGAAACGAAAAGCCGTGAGATTTATAAGATTTATATAGAAAAAGAACGATATGATAAGGTAATGCGTTCCGATCTTCGCGTCCCCGAACAACGTCAATATAATGCATTGTTGAATTCTGGTACCGAATGTTGTTTTGTTGATGCGAAGGAATTTGAATCTTTGGTTCAAAATTCAACAGCCGGTGGTATTGCAGCCGAAGTAGGGGCGAGAATCTTCACTCCTGTCGAAGAGATTTATTCTCTTCGCAACGGTTACATAGCAATGCTTGACGGCATTGAAGACCCTTTCAACTTCGCATATGCTTTGCGTTCGCTTTATGCTGCGGGTGTTGATGCGGTAATTTTGCCCGAACGTAACTTTTTCACTGCCAGTGATACCGTAATTCGTTCTTCAGCCGGTGCTTCTGAATTAATAAAAGCGTGTTGTGTCCCCGATTTAACAGAAGCGTGTAGAATATTGAAGTCGAAGGGCTACGACATTGTTTCTACTGCAAAAAATGCAAAAGCCAAAGATCTTTATCGTTGTAAGTTGAAAAAACCACTATGTATCGTTTTTGGTGGCGAGAAAAGGGGTATCAAGCAAGAGATACTTGACCTTTCTGATCAGTGCATAAAAATCAAATATCCTCGTAATTGCCACTATTCGTTACCTGCGTGTAGTGCTATTTCGATTATTGCTTTTGAGTGTGCGAAGAAGTTTGAAACATTAACCAGGAGGTAGAATTATCTGAGGTGTTTCCCCGACGATCATTGTTTCGGAAACAATAATTTTATTTTCGATTTCAAAAGATAGGTTCTGAAATGGCGCAGTGCAGTTTATGACTGTATTGAAAGTTAACGTGATTCTATGAATCGTTTGGTTGATTCCGCCACTAATTAGTTGGCTATCAATTTTATAATTGACAGCACCGCCTTTGTTGATAGTTAACGATAATTTGGGACCTTTTCCTGCGAAAAGCTTTGCTCCCATAATGTTTGCTATTGGTATTCCAAATTTATTTTCTGATTCCTCTACAATATTTTGAATTGATATTGTAACAGAATGTGCCATCATGTTTAGTTTTTTAGAGTCAATAATTATTGTAGAAATTTTGCCGTCGTTTGAATAATTATAGTTTGCAATATCTTCGAAAGAAATTTTGTTTGCTTGAATATCCTTAATTATACTTTTGTTGATTTCCTCGTTTAGTTCGCCTTTTATGGTGTTGTTCAAATACTTTTCTGACACAATGAAATAATTATCATAGAAAGTATATATAAATGTAGTTGATGAAAGAAACATAAACATCAATAAAAATAAGAGTCGTTTTTTCATTTTCCACCCCAATATAGTATATTAATTTAGGGTATGAAAATTCACTTCAGAACTAGGTTTTACGAAAATAAAATAGATTTTTAGAAGAGGGAAGTTATGAATTATTTACTTGTTCTAACATACGGAATTAGTCTTTCTATGGATGCTTTTGCTATTGCAATATGCAAGGGAATTGCACTCGGCAAAGCAAAATGGATCGATGCCGTAAAAGTAGGGCTGTATTTCGGGATTGCACAAGGTCTGATGCCTTTGATTGGATATGGCTTAGCAAATTCATTTAGTAAATACATAGAACGTTTTGACCATTGGGTTGCTTTTTTCTTGCTTCTTTATATCGGTGTTAACATGATAAAAGAAAGCATCGATAACGAAGAAGAACAAAGTGACGGTGCACTGTGTTTCAAGAAGATGTTTGTTATGGCGATCGCCACCAGTATTGACGCACTTGCGGTCGGAATCGCTTTTTCCTGTGATGGTATGCCCACGAAATCAAACGGTGTTTTGCTTGGTATATATGCGTCTTGTTTAATAATTTGTTTGACGACTTTTGTATTATCTGCTTTAGGTGTTAAACTTGGTAAGATTTTAGAAAATAAATTTAAATCTCGTGCAGAGTTTGTTGGCGGAATCGTTTTGGTTTTATTGGGAATCAAAATACTCGTTGAACATTTATGGGGCTTTTCGATATTTGGTATATAAATAATAATCCACCCATTATTAGGGTGGATTATTATTTATAATAAAAAAACGGGCATATGCCCGTTTTTTTGTATTTTTGTTTATGCCGGTTCACCGAAGATCTTGTAGTAAACAGCTTTTACCTTATCTTCGAATACAAATTCGTACCAGGTTTCATATTTGGGTTCACGAACGAGTTCGGTCTTGGGTTCTTCGACAGTTTCGCCTTCAGCAGCTTCAGTATCGCTTTCAACAGTAACTTCTTTTTCTACAAGATAACCGATCTGGAGAAGAATTGCTTCTTCATCAAGACCGAGAAGATCTTTGTTTTCAGCAATAAATTCAGTTACAGCGGATTCGAGTGCTTTGTTGATGTCTTCATACATCTTTTCACTGTAGGTCGTGATTTCTTCAGAAATTTTTTCGTCGACTTTTGCGATGATTTTTGCAGGAGCATCATATTTAATGCGGTCTGCAAGGTCTTTCTGATATTTATCGGATTTTATGAGTTTGGAATATTCCTTTTTATATTCCGAAGTACCCATGATTTTTTCAACTTCATTCGCAATTTCGGCTTCGATAAGGCTTTCGTAAACGCTTGTTACGAGTTCATTGAATTTTTCTTCGGGGAAATATTTGTTGAAGTTTTCTTCAATATACTCAGGAGTCATGGTATCATCAACCATTTGAGTGATTTCGTTATCGGTTGCGAGGGGATTTTGGAAAGTAAACGATTCAGTCAATTCAGTGATGAGCGAGCTTTCTACACTGCTGTAACATTCTTCGTAAGTGCTATCCTTCGCATCCTTCTTAAGCTGTGCAGATTTAGAAGCAATAACTTTGTCGCGAACTTTATTAGCGAATGTGGGTTTAAGAACATTTTCGACGTAATGGTTGTTGAGTTCTTGAACAATCTGATTTTCAATTTCGGTGCTTGCGGATTTGTAAAGAGCGTTATAGTTAAACTTAACTGCGGTACCTGCCATAAGGGAAGGATAGTATTTGTCAACAACGTTGTTTATAATCGCAAAGTAATCAGGCTCGATTACTTCTTTTCTAACCGTAGTTGTAATCTTTTTGTTGGGATCATCGGGATCTTCAACTTCGATTTCTGTTGTGTAATAGAATTTCTTGGGAGAAGATGTGAAGCCGAGAGAAGGAGAAACGATAGCTTCTTTGTTCTGATTAGTTGCGTCTAACCACTTATTGGGGTTTTCGCCCTTAAGGGTATAAGTGATGAAGCGGTTGCCGACATAGTCTGGATTGATGAAGTAATCACAGTCGTCAGTTCTTTCAACCTGATTGTCATCGTTGAGGGTGTAGTGTTCGTTTTCGATTCCATAAGTAAGAAGATTCATAAGCTGAGGATCAGTGTTGATCGCGGTTACAATCTTCATAACATCAGTAAGTTCATTAGAAACAACGTATTTGGAAACACAGAAGATGTTATCGATCGCAGTTTCATTTGTAGCAACAGGAACCGAATAGAGGCTGTAATCATATTCATAGCCGGTTCCTTCAAGGCGTTTTCCGATTTCTTCGGTGGTGCCGGTTTCGATGCGAACTGCATAACGAGTTTTGTCTTCTTCTTTGTCGTTAGCATTTACATCAGCAAGATAGCCAAGAGCTTTGTATCTTGCGATCATAGAGAAGTAGTTCTTGAGTTTGTTGTTTTTATATGCATCCAAGACATTTTTTTCGGAAACCAAAGCGGGGAAGCCTTCGTTTGCAAGGAATTGGATGTCGGTAGATGCCATGGTGTTCTTGAGAGGAACAACATTGGGTTCGTTAGCTTTGATTGTTTCGAGGTAGCCTTGAAGGTCTTCGAGCGATCTAATTGTATTGGGGTCGACAGAATATTTTTCAAGGAGTTCTGCATCAAAAGCAAGATATGTGTATTCACCGATCGCGTTATTTACAGGGATGCCATAAGTCTTGTTGTCAACCTTAGCGCCTGTGAAAAGGGTGGAGTGAATGTAGGATTTGAGTTGTTTGGCCTCATTTTCAAGCTTTTCATCAAGTGCGGTAAGCTTACCTTGAGAAGCAAGTTCGTAATATTTGTCGTAGCCTCTTACAAGGAAAATGTCAAGGCGAGGTTCATCCATAGGAATGTCCTTACCTTCAGCAAGTATATCAAGGATACGGTCACCCGTTAAGATGTCTTTGGAAGTTTCGGAACCGTCGCTGCTTTCGGAAAGAGTAAGGGAGTTGTTTTTCTTTGCAGCTTGATATTCTTCCATTTCTTCGAATTTATCGGAAATGAGCTTATCGTATTCTGCTTCGGTAACCATTTCAAGGTTAAGGATAACGTGTAAACGATAGAAAATGATACGGTTGAGAGCGAGTTCGACCTGATTAATTGCTTCAGGTGTGGTTTTTTCGTCAACAATCGTATAAAGGGTATATATGCTTGCTTCTGTACCTGTGAGGTCAGCTTCTTGAGAGCAGGATGCAAACATCGGTGCGAGCATAAGAAGTGACAGAAGAATACATAAAATGCCTTTTTTCATTGGGCGGTCCTCCTAAAAATCGGTTATTTATACATATCGTATTATACAACTTTCTATTACTTATGTCAAGGATAATGTAACAAATTTACCCATTAAAAATTATATTTATTAAAAGTTTTTTATTAAACATAAAAAGTGGTTTTTCGCTATTGAATTTTAAGGGTTTTGAAGATATAATGGCATAAATGAGGTGCGGTTTATGAATGAACGAAAAATAAGAAAAATGATAATGAATTCCATCCCACTTATAGGCGATAGAATTACGTTAAGATATATTAATCTATCGGATGCATATGATATGTACGAATATGCTTCAATTCCCGAAGTTTGCGAATATTTATTGTGGAGTCCCCACATTAATCTTATGGTAACTGAAGGATATATTGAATACGTTAATGAACGATATAAAAAAGGACTTTATGCCGATATGGCATTGGTTCTTAATGATACCGATAAGATGATAGGAACCTGTGGTTTCGCATTACTTGATTTGAACCAAAAAATTGGCGAGATTGGGTATGTACTTTCTCCATATTATCGAAAAAAAGGATATATGTCTGAAGCGGTTGATATGATTTTACGCTTTTCGTTCGACAATATTGGTCTTGAGAAAGTAAGACTTAGAATAATTAAAGAAAATACAGATTCAAAACGCATTGCGGAACGATTTGGATTTTCAGAGAAAAGCACTTCATTAATGATCGTTAAGGACGTAGAGAGAGAAATTATTAATTATGAATTAATCGCTGAAGATTATAAAAGAAAATAAAAAATGAAGCAGCCGTTTGGCTGCTTCTTTTTTTTGAATTCGATTAAACGGCTCTATTAACCTTGCCGCTTCTAAGGCAACGAGAGCAAACGTTAACGTGCTTTACAGTGCCGTTGAGATTAGCCTTAACTTTTCTGATGTTAGGCTTCCAAGTTCTGTTGGTTTTTCTGTGGGAGTGAGATACGTTACAACCGAAAGTAACGCCCTTTCCGCATACTGAACATTTTGCCATCTATTCCACCTCCAAATGATTTGCGTAAAAATTCGAACACCTTAATATATAACACTTTTTTGCATTTGTCAATACTTTTTTTGATTTTTGGACAAATAAATATAAGTTATATGCTATTTGCAAGCTTTGTTATGTCTCCGGCGCCCATAATTAACAGTAAATCGCCTGATTCTAATTCGTTTTTGAGAAATTCCTTAATTTCGTCAAAAGTTTCGAAATACATAGAATTGTTGATTTCTTCGGAAAGCTTTTTAGAAGAAACCTCTGTTCCACATGCTTCTCTTGCGGCATAAAGAGGGCACAGTATGAGTATATCTGCATCATCAAAAGACGTCTTGAATTCATCAAAAAGGTCTTTCAATCTAGAATAGTTGTGGGGTTGAAAAACGCACACAACACGATTACGAGTAATTCTTTTTGCGGCATCCAAGGTGACTTTGATTTCGTCGGGATGGTGAGCATAATCATCGTAAACATCAGCACCGCAAAAACTGCCTTTGTATTCAAAACGTCTGCCTACACCGGCAAAGCTTACAATGCCTTTCACCATATCTTCTTTTGATGTGCCGATCAAATCGCACACGGCAATAACGGCGAGAGCGTTTGCGACGTTATGTTCGCCCGGTGCTGATAATTTTAATGAAAGGAAGAAATCGTTGTTTTTATAAACGTCGAAGGAAGCATATCCGCCGATAAAAGATACGTTCTTCGCATAAAAGTTTGCGTTTTCGTTTCCGTTTGCACTAAAGGTTATTTTTTCGCCGACATAATCTTCCGCAGAAAGTTTACAGTTATCACAATCGAAATTATAAACGGCATATCCGTCTTTGCCTGTATTGTTCATATATTGCGTGAAAGATTCACGCATATGCTCGATACCTGTAAAATAGTCGGTGTGATCAAGCGAAATGTTAAGCACAACGGCGATTTTAGGGAAGAAAGAAAGGAAACTGTCTTTATATTCGCACGCTTCATAAACAAAGTTTTCGTCATTACCGATACGATACGTTGAACCAACGTCACGCATTACTGCGCCTACAACGATCGTAGGATCGCATCCGATAGCATTAAGAAGAACGTGACCGAGCATACCGCTTGTGGTCGATTTTCCGTGTGTACCTGCGATTGCGACAGAGTTTTCATAAAGGTTTGCCAACGCACCGAGAATTTCTGCACGGGAATAAAGCGGTTTGCCTGACTTTATGATTTCTTTCATCATAGGGTGATCAGGCCCAAAAGCAGCGGAGTAAATAACCGCGCCGCAGTTTTCGAGTTGAGATACATCAAATTCAGAATACACCTTTATGTTGTTTTTTTCCAGCTTATCAGTAACATCGCTTAATGTTCTGTCATAACCATAAATCGAATATCCTTTTCCTGCAAGAATCATAGCGATAGCAGACATACTGATGCCACCAATACCGAGGAAATATAAGCCCGAATCGAGTTTGAGTTCATTAATATTCAAAACAAAATACCTTCCAATTGCAGCAGATTTTGTTATTATCTAATGTATTATAACACTTTTGTAAGATAAAATAAAGACAAAATTACGGCTATATTAAATATTATTCATTTTGCACATTGCACAATGCAACTTTTTGTGTATAATTTTATGATGTGGTAATGTTTTTCAGAGGTGAATTATGAAATCTAAAATCTCGCAATTTACATCAATTTCAATATTAATCGCAGTCACAGTTGTTTTGCAAACACTCGGTGCTGTTTTTCCGATAAAAGTAGCGGGTATTTCGATATCCCTTGTTATGATTCCCTTGACGGTTGCTGCTTGCTTTTTTGGTATTAAAGGAGGCACAATTGTCGGCGCGGCTTTCGGCTTGACCGTATTCGTTCACAGCATAATAGGGCTTGACGCGGCAGGTGCCACAATTTTTGCAATTAATCCGTTTTTTACGTTCTGTATTACAGTTGTAAGAGGATTACTTGCCGGTGTATTGACTGCCGTTGTTTATAAACTTGTAAAAACCATTAAAATTTCTTGGTTGAAATATATGATAACGGGATTGTTCTCCACGATTTTCAATACGGGTATTTTTATTGGATTTTATGTACTTTTGTTCAATGACTTGTTGGTTACCGCTGCAAATTCGAGCGGATATACAAACAATGTATTCGGTTTTATTATTTTTGCTGTTGTAGGAATTAACTTCCTTTTTGAAGCACTTACAACTCTCGCGCTTTCTCCTGCTGTTTGCAAAGCTTTGGAGAAAACCCATAGATAGTCATATTAAATGTATTTGAGGATAAAAAATGGTTAGAGAAGATCTAAGAAATATCGCGATTATCGCACACGTTGACCACGGTAAGACAACGCTTGTTGACGAAATGCTCAAGCAAGGCGGTGTTTTTCGTGAAAATCAGGTTACAGAAGACCGCGTAATGGACAATAATGCGCTTGAGCGCGAAAGAGGAATCACTATTCTTGCAAAGAATACGGCGATTCATTATAAAGACGTTAAGATTAACGTTATCGATACTCCCGGTCACGCGGACTTTGGCGGTGAGGTTGAACGTATTCTTAAAATGGTTAACGGTGTTATACTTCTTGTTGACGCTGCTGAAGGTCCTATGCCTCAAACAAGATTCGTTCTTCAAAGAGCATTGGAGTTGAACCATAAAGTTATTGTTGTTGTTAATAAAATCGATAGAGCCGACGCAAGAATCGAAGAAGTTATGGACGAGGTTCTCGAACTTCTCTTCGACCTTGATGCAAGTGATGAACAGCTTGAAAGTCCGACGCTTTTCTGTTCGGGCAGAGCCGGTACCGCATCTATTTCGCCGTATGAACAGGGAAAAGACCTTCAACCCCTTTTTGATACTATACTTTCTCATATTCCTGCACCTGAAGGTAATCCCGAAGGGGAATTGCAGCTGCTCGTATCATCGATTGACTACAACGAATATGTTGGGCGTATTGGCATCGGAAGAATTGAACGTGGTCAGATAAAACAAGGTCAAGAAGTTTTGATGACCAATTATCACTCTCAATCCGAACCCAAGAAGACAAAAATCGTTTCGCTTTATCAAATTGACGGTCTTAACCGTGTTCCTGTACAGTCTGCATCTGTTGGTGACATTGTTTGTTTTTCGGGTGCGGAAAACATCACTATCGGTGACACAATAACGTCGATGCAATGTCCTGAACCTCTCGAATTTGTTAAAGTAGGCGAACCTACAATGGAAATGACCTTCTCGGTTAACGATTCGCCTTTCGCGGGCAGAGAAGGTAAATTCGTTACGTCTCGTCAGCTTCGCGATCGACTCTTCAAAGAGCTTTTGAAAGACGTTTCGCTTCGTGTTACCGAAGGCGATACAACCGATTCTTTCAAGGTTGCCGGTAGAGGCGAAATGCACCTCTCTATACTCATTGAAATTATGAGACGTGAGGGATTTGAGCTTTGCTGCTCGACACCGAGAGTCCTTTTCAAAGAAATCGACGGCGTTAAATGTGAACCTTTTGAGCTTGTTTCTGCGGACGTTCCCAACGATTACGTTGGTACGGTTGTTGAAGAATTGAGCAGAAGAAAAGGCGAACTCCTTCAGATGAATCCCAACGGCAACGGAACTCGTATGAAGATCGAATATTCGATTCCCGCTCGTTGTTTGCTTGGCTATCGTAGTATGTTTATGTCCGCGACGCGTGGTGAAGGTATTTTGAACAGCATTTTTGAAGGGTATAAGCCCTTCAAAGGCGATATTCAAATACGCTTTACCGGTTCTCTTGTTGCAAGCGAAACTGGAGAAACAACATCGTACGGTTGCTATAATTCGCAAGAACGAGGAAACCTTTTTGTTTCTCCTGCAATGGAAATTTATGAAGGTATGGTTGTCGGCATCAATCCGAAGGCGGAAGATATCGCAATTAACCCCTGCAAAAAGAAGCAGCTCACGGCGATTCGTTCTGCAGGTGCTGACGAGAAGTTGATTTTGACTCCTCCGATAATTATGTCGCTTGAAGAAGCAATCGAGTTTATTAACGAAGATGAATTGATTGAGGTTACTCCGAAATCAATAAGAATTCGTAAGCGTATTCTTAACAAAGAACTTCGTATGAAGGCAGAAAGCAAAGCTAAAAAAGCAGCGCTTTTGGGAAATTAACATACATTTATCAAAGAAACCGCTCAAAGAAACTTGAGCGGTTTTTACGTACAAGGAAAATACAAGGGGTGGCTTGACAGTCCATTGACGATTATTTTTAGTTGTCGTAGAATGATTTACTTAATTTCAGATATTTGTCGTGTCCTTGACATAAGTGAACGTGAATTGATTACCGCTTCAACCGACACAGATTCAAGGAAGATTAAGCAGGAAGCACGGAATTTCCGTGTGATTCGCGGCACATGGTTTTGGGTTCCGACAATATCATATGCACTAGCACTCTTAACTTGTTTTATTTGCAACCTTGCCGTAGACCACACGCTGTCATGGTTCTTCATTGTGCTAACTGCACTTCTTTGTGCCTTCTCATTTATCCCGACATTTACATCTTTTTTTAAGGCAAAGAAACTGCTCGTTTTTACAATAACAAGTTTTATTTCGATTTGTCTGCTTTTATACACTTGCGCGGCGTATACTAATACTATGTTTTGGTTTCCGACGGCATGCATCGGAACTTTAATTGGATCTCCATTGGTGTTTTTAGAATTCGCAAAAATAATAAACGATGATTTATTATATAAAAAATGCTGTGTTGGAATTCAACACAGCATTTTTGCTCATATTTAATCATCAATTTTCGAGGTAATTATATTTTGTTGATTTATTGATTTTCATATGATATGATATAACTAATTAAAAGAAATGAGGTGTTAGATATGGCTATCATCAGAATTTGGACTTCCTTCTAAACGATAGAAGGAAAATATTTGAATCCTTCTATCGCTCAAAAGGCATAGGAGGTTAACATGAAAAAATATCAAGAAAGCAATCGCCGCTATTTTGTAGGGGCGTTGGTTAGTATTCTCATCGGCACGATTTTTGCAGTTGTTCTCCAGTTCTTCAAGGGCGATGTTCTGGACTATGCGGCTGCAGGTGATGTTCAAAAGACGATTCGTTATGCAACTTTGCTCATTGGCTTTATCCTTTGTGAGTGTCTATTCTATTTTCTTTATGATCGATTCAGCGCTAAATTTGTGGTGGGTTGTACTAAAGAGTTGAAGCACGATATTATTTCAAGCATTGTTGCTCGTAGCTATGTTGCGTACAAGGATCATCAGCAGGGCGAGTATATTGCGAAATATACAAATGAAGTTGACGCTATCAAGGATCGCCGCTTCAGCATGCTCCCAATGTTTTGGGAAATTATATTCAAAATCTTTTTTGTGAGTGTTGCGCTTTTCCTTCTTGATTGGCGCATTGCGATCATTACCATTGCGTTGTTGACAACGCCACTTTATATTCCAAAGCTGATTGAGAAAAGGTTGCAGAATGCGCAAACCGCATACATCAAAGCAGTTGAGGACAACTTAGCAAAGGTCAATGATTGGCTTTCGGGGTTTGAAATCGTTAAGAACTTTTCTATCGAACAGAAAATCATGGGCAGATTCAAAACTGTCAATGATAACACGATGGAAAAACTTCTGAAGGACACCCAACTTGGAACTGTGTCCCGGCTAATAACAACATTGATTTCATATTTGTCATATTTCATTGTTCTGGTTTGTGCAACATGGCTTGTGCTGAAAGGTGATTTTTCTGCCGGTGATTTTTTCGTTGCCGTTGGCATGATAGATCAGCTTTCCTACCCTCTGATTTCGTTGGCCGGAATCACTCGCCAGCTCATTGCGATTAAGCCTGCTTGTACTGCGATGGAGGAATTCTTGAATGTTCAAGATGTTGCCCAGAAAACAGGCATCGTTAAAAATCTGAGGCGTGATATTCGTTTTAATGATGTATCGTTTTCCTATGATGGTCAGCGTCATGTTCTGAATGGATTTGACTTGACGATTTGCAAAGGAAAAAGGTATTTGCTGAAAGGTCCCAGCGGATGTGGAAAGACAACTGCAATCAATTTGCTGCTGAAGTATTATGATGTGGCTGGTGGCAATATCGAAATTGACGGAAAATCTTTAGATCAGATCGGCAGTACTTACAGCCTTATGACAGTGGTGCGGCAGGAAGCAACCTTGTTCCACGACACATTGAGGAACAACCTTACGATGTATCAAGAAGTTTCGGACATCGAACTGTTTGAAATTTTGAAAAGTGTTGGGCTTGGTAGATATGCTAACACACAAGCGTTGGACGGTATCATTACGGAAAGCGGTTCGAATTTCTCCGGCGGAGAGAAGAAACGCATCTGCCTTGCACGAGCATTATTGAGAGATACCGATGTTCTGATTCTTGATGAGCCACTGGCAAACTTGGATTTTGAAACAGCACAGAAGATTGAAGACCTGTTGTTGTCGATTAAAGATAGGACAATTTTGGTTGTATCTCATCAGTTTACTGAAGATAAATTGATTTGTTTTGACCAAGTGATTGATTTATCAATAAACTAATAAAAAGAATGTCCTGGGAATACTCCTAGGACATTCTTTTGTGTTTAATCGTCAATTTTTGAAGAAATTATATTGTTAATTTCTGCGCCGAGGAAGAGTATATACATACAGGTATATAGCCAAAGCATAAGTACGATAATCGCTGTCAAGCTACCGTAAATATTGGCATAATTACTGAAATTTTCGACAAAGAACGAGAACAGTATCGAGAAGGAAACCCAACCTGCGCTCGAGATTACAGCACCGGGTATCTGGTCCAAAAATCTCTGTTTGCCGCTAGGTAGCGACTTATATAGAAGCAAGAAGAAGAGGACGAGTATCAAGAAACCGAGGATGAAACGCAAAGAAGTGATGATATAAACCAAACCTTTAAGATTCGGGAACAGGGAATAGAGAAGTTCGCTTAATGTATCCCCGAATACGAGCAGGATAAGCGCTGCAATAATTATAACAATAAATGCGATCGTATAGAATATAGCGAGCGTTCTTACCAAAAAATAGTTTCTGTTTTCCTTGATTTCGTACACCGAATTCAAACCACCAATTATAGCAAAAACACCTTTAGAAGCCGACCATAAAAGAACAACTGCCGAAGCGATAGTCAACGAAAGATTGCTTGTGCTGACAATTTCATCGACATAGGTGTTGAAAAATGAACGTACAAATTCGGGAGCAAAATCTTTTGCGGCGTTTGTGAATAAATCTGTTGTTGCACCGATTTGTTGCAACAATGAAAGCAACAACATTACAAGGGGGATCAACGAAAGGAACATAAAGAATGCAGTCTGTGCAGAATAAGCACTAATTTTACTTGCAGATGCTTTTCTGGAAAGATAGCGTATGCTTTTGATTATATTATTCACGGTTTTGCGTTCCTTTCTATAGATTGATTTTATATGTGCGAGATTGACTTAAGAATGAAAATATGTTATAATTCGTTCAATATTAATTTTGGAGTTTTAGTATGGTACGTTATACCAGCAATTTCACAAAAAAAGAATTAACAGAACGTTGGGATGAATATACGTCTCCAGCAAGATTTGCGGGGGCGGACGAAACGCTTGATCTTATATTCTGTGCAAAACGTCGCGGCGATTCTGTCAAACTTATGAGAAGAACGAAGGTTTCGCGCGATCCGTTTTCGGCAATTTTTTATGGTATAATTAAAAGCACCAAACAGGGAAGTGTGATTGTGGGTTTTTATGCAAAAGCAATTCTTGATTATCTTCTCGTAGGAATTGTATTGGGATTGCTGTTTTGTATGCGTTCTTATATTATTGAACGAGGCGAATCGTTAAATACGATAAATTCACTTTTGATTGTTGCTATAATCGGCGGATTGATTCTTTTGAGAAATACACGAACCGCAAAAAGAAAGTTTTCGGAACTGATTTTCAAGATAACAGATAGTGAATTGCCGTTATATTTGAACCGAAAAGCAACGAAAGAACTTGAAAATAAAGAAATATAACCTTTACTAAAAAGAGTCGGCGATAAAATCTCGTCGGCTTTTTATATTTATGCTCTTTAATGCTTAACCAATTATATCATATAAATTCCAAATTTTCAATGGATTTATGAATATTTACTTGCAAGAATAAGGATGATGTGATATCATATTAATAGAAAGCAACGCTTGAAAGGAGCAATATTATGCATAAAATCATCACAATAGGAAGACAATTTGGTACATTGGGCTCTGAAATCGGTAAAAAGCTTTCCGAATTAACGGGTATTCCTTGTTATGACAGAGAAGCGTTGGTGAAAATAGCTATCGAACATGGGATTCCGCTTGAAACGTTCGAAAAAGCAGACGAACAAGCGACGTCAAGTTTTCTGTATTCACTTGCGATAACGGGTTATAACGGAAATATTGCAAATTATGGAATCAATGATTATATTTACACCGATCGTGTTTTTAATGTACAATCCGAGGAAATGAAGAAACTTGCCGAAAACGGTGACTGTATATTTATCGGACGTTGCGCTGATGATATTCTTTCTAATTGTGAGGGAGTATTAAAAATTTTCATCCACGCTCCGATTGAATACCGAGTTGAAGTTATGAAAGAAAATGGTATAACGGATGAAAACGCGGCAAAGAAATATATCGCAAAAGCCGATAAAAAACGTGCGTCATATTATAATTTCTATACAGGAAAAGGATGGGGCGATCCCAAAAACTATCATATGAATATAGATAGTAGCCTGTTAGGCGTTGACGGCACGGCAATGATGATAAAACACCTTATCGATGAATTTTACAAATAAGTACAAAAAAATAAGTCCGCAGGAATTATTCCTGCGGACTTTAATTTTGCAATTAGTGAGCGATGATCTGTTCGGTATCTTTATCGAAGATGTGGATACGAGTTGTATCAACAGCAATCTTAATTGTGTCGCCTGCTCTTGCAGAGGACTGAGAAGATACTCTCGAAACGAGAGTGGTTTCTTCACCAACATTGAGGTAAAGGTAGATTTCAGCGCCCATAAGTTCGGTAAATTCAACGTTAGCTTCGATGATGGTGTCCTTGAATTTTTCCATGTATACAGGTTCGTCATGGAGAAGTTCGGGACGAAGGCCGGCGATAACTTCTTTGCCAACATAGTCAGCGAGGTTGTTATCTTCGAACTTGGAAGGATCAAGCTTGAAGGAAACGTTTTCGAATTCGAGGAAGCAGTCATCCTGTCCCTTGGGTTTGCTGATTCTTGCATTTACGAAGTTCATCTGAGGAGTTCCGATGAAGCCCGCAACGAATACGTTGCAAGGGAAGTCATAAAGGTTCTGAGGAGTATCAACCTGTTGGATGATACCGTCCTTCATAACAACGATACGAGTAGCCATGGTCATAGCTTCGACCTGGTCGTGGGTAACGTAAATGAAGGTTGTTTGGAGCTTCTGATGAAGTTTAGTAAGCTCGGTTCTCATGGTAGCACGGAGCTTAGCGTCAAGGTTGGAAAGCGGTTCGTCAAGAAGGAATACCTTAGGTTCACGAACGATTGCACGACCGAGCGCTACACGCTGTTTCTGACCACCGGAGAGAGCCTTCGGCTTTCTGTCGAGAAGGTGGGTGATATCGAGAATTCTAGCTGCCTCTTCAACGCGGCGCTTGATTTCTTCTTTTCTTACTTTACGAAGCTTAAGACCAAATGCCATGTTATCGAAAACAGACATATGGGGATAAAGAGCGTAGTTCTGGAAAACCATCGCTATATCTCTGTCCTTAGGCGCAACGTCGTTAACTCTCTTGTTATCGATAAAGAGTTCGCCTTCGGTGATTTCTTCAAGACCTGCGATCATTCTGAGGGTGGTGGTTTTACCGCAACCCGAAGGACCAACGAAGATGATGAATTCCTTATCCTTGATATCAAGGGTAAAGTCGGATACAGCAGTTACACCGCCGGGATACCTTTTGTAAAGGTGTTTGAACAATACACTTGCCATTTGTAACCTCCATAATGAGTATGAAACATCTCATTTTTATCAATACAATAATACCAAAAAAAGATAATAAATGGTAGTGCTTAATTATCCAAAAATTACGACCTCTGTTTATCTATTTTGCATAATAATTACGATTTTTCAAAACCGTGAACAAATCCCTCACCCGATGACGAAGAAACATCACCTGCGATTACTCTTCCGTTTCTTATGAACAGTGTCGCAAATACATCGCCTTCGGTGCCGTAATTTGTGATTTTGAATACATAAGCACTTGCGGTTTTTCCGCAATATCTTTTAAGGTTTAAGCCCTGAGCACGTTGGATTTCGTTATATTTTTCATATACCGTGTTGAATTCTTCGGGAATCTCCAATTCGTGGATTTCGCACGGTTTCAATTCGGTTTCATATCCGAATTCGGAAAGAAATTTCACCATATCTTCTTCTGAAGAAATATTCTTGAAATTTGTTGTAACACTTGCGACGTCGGTCGCTGCGTTTATTGAAGGTAAGACACCGATTGCAGTTACCAATAGGGCAACAGACAGCGCAACAACGACAAAAAATTTCAATCCTGATGCTTTCATTGTGTATACGAACATTTGTTAATCGCTCCTTAAATAATTCTTGATAAATTATATAAGGAGTGGTTGGAAAATATTCATTCCGAGTAAGAATTGATGATTTCATCAAGACGTTCGAGTTCTTGATATAGTTCGTCAATGCGATTCTCGATTATTCTTTCTTTCTCGTAAAGTTCGTTGAGCGCAACGTAATTTGTGATAATTTCAGGGGCGTTTTCTTGGTTTTTTAGGATCGATAACTCGTTTTCGAGTGACGCGATTTCTTTTTCCGCTGATGCATATTTGGTTACAGCCGAGCGATATTGATTTTTTCGCTGTTTTGCTTCTTCAAAACTGATTTTACCTACATTTGAAATGATTTCTTGAACGATAGGATTTTTTTTCTTAATACTGCGTTTTGCAATGTATTCATTATAATTTGATTTTGCATAGGAATAACCTATTTCAAAATCGTTTCTATTGATTTCGAGAATAGCCGTTGCAAGACTGTTTATGAAATATCTGTCGTGTGAAACAACAATAATAGTTCCGTCGTATTCTTTCAAAGCATTTTCGAGCATTTCGCGTGAATCAATATCGAGATGGTTTGTAGGTTCATCAAGAATAAGAAGACTTACACCGCAAGATACCATTTTTGCAATCGAAAGCCGTGCTCTTTCACCACCGCTTAAAACAGAAACGCTCTTAAAAACATCTTCGCCCCTAAAACCGAAACTTGCGAGCATAGAACGAATTTGGGTATTTGTCTTATCGGAATATACACTCCAAATTTCATCAATAACGGCGCTGTTTTGGTTAAGAAGCTGTTGCTCCTGATCGTAATATCCGATGGTTTGATTATAACCGAATTCAAAAATCCCGTTATTTTGAGTTTCTCTGCCGGTTAAAATCTTCAATAAAGTTGATTTTCCGCAGCCGTTTGAACCGATTATGAAAAGACGTTCGTTCTTTTTGAGTTCAAAAGAAAGATTTTCAAAAAGCGTTTTTTGAGGATATGACATAGAAAGATTGCGGACAGACAGAACGTCTTTTGTGGTGGAGCCCGAGCCCGAAATTGAAAACGAAATGCCTTTTTCCTTTCCTTTCGGTTTTTCGAGTTTTACCATTTTATCAATCGTTTTCTGACGGCTTTCCGCAGCAATAATGTTCTTTTCACGATTCCATTTTCTTTGGTTTTCGATAAAAGCTTCCAGACGAGCTATTTCTTTTTGTTGAAGGTTATAATGCTTTAATTTAGCTTCGTCGAGCGCTTTCTTTTTTTCTTTGAAAACACTGTAATTACCATCATATGTTTCGGAAATGCCACGCGAAATCTCGATGGTTTTGTTGGTTGTGTTATCAAGGAAATATCTATCGTGCGAGATAATAAGGAAGGTCTTTTTTGATGATTTTATAAAACCTTCCAACCATTCGCAAGTTTCTGCGTCCAAATGGTTTGTCGGTTCGTCCAAAAGCAGAATATCGGGTTCGGAAAGTAACAATTTTGCAAGCAAAAGCTTTGTCTTTTGACCGCCACTCAATGAATCTGCACTGTTGTTAAAGTCGTTTTCGTTAAATCCGAATTTTGCAAGCATTGATTTTGTCTTGCTTCTGAATTCGTTGCCACCGTTAAAATTGAATTTTTCGTTCGCATCAAGATATGTTTTGATTAAATTCTCGTTGCCAAGCTGAATTTGAACGTTAAGCTCATTAATATAGTTCTCTAGCGCCAACAATTCTTCAAAAGCAGATAGCGCACCTTCATATATTGTCGAGTTGAAGCGGTAGGAATCGTTTATTTGTTCAAGAAATCCGATTTTTGTGCCGGATGTAATGAAGATGTCGCCGCTTGATGGTTCAAGCTTACCTCTTATAAGCGATAATAACGTCGATTTTCCTGCGCCGTTAACGCCGATTATGCCGACTTTATCACCGGCATTCACGGAAAAATTTATATTTTCGAGTATTACGTCTGCTCCGTATGAAAGCGAAACACCGTCACATACAATTATGCTCATCAATAACCCTCAATTAATTTATTCGGTTTATGATAACATATTAATTTTTTTATGTCAAACAAATAAAATATCGCTCCCGTTTCGGAAGCGATATTCCAATATTTTATTTTGTGTTATTCGAGCGCTGCTGCGGTTTCGCGGCTTCTGAAGAAAAGACTTATCAACCAAAGACCGCTTATTGCAACAAGGGTATAGATGATTCTGCTTACGATATCGCCTTGACCGCCGAAGATCCAAGCGACGATATCGAAACGGAAAAGACCTATCGAACCCCAGTTGACAGCACCGATTATAACAAGGAATAATGCTATTCTGTCAAGTATCATAATTTCATCCTCCTCGATGATATTTTGTTCAATTATAAATTAAATATACGTTGACTTTAAGGAATATTTTGGTTATTATATTTATTGTAATTTTTCAAAACGAGGTATTCGACATGAGAATGAGACCGAAAAAGAACCGTGATATTCGTATGGAAAAGGTTAAATCCCTCTTTCTTCCGCTTAACGAAGACGGTGTTGGTGAAATTGAAACTGCGTATGACACCAAAGGTGAATTATATTTGGAAATAGGTTGTGGAAAAGGCGCTTTTATAACAGGACTTTCGAAAATGTACCCAAACGAACGCCTTCTCGCGGTCGAACTTGTTCCCGACGTCTTGATGATGGCGATGGAAAAGGCAGATAGGGAAGAGCTCAAAAACGTTCGTTTTCTTAATGCTAATGCAGAAAATATCACAAATATTATTACCGAAAAATCTGTTTCGAGACTCTATCTTAACTTCTCGGATCCTTGGCCGAAGAAACGTAACGCAAAAAGAAGATTAACGAGCCCTTTGTTCCTTGAAAGGTATAAAAAAATACTTGCCGAGGACGGCAAGATATTTTTCAAGACCGATAATAGGCCGTTATTCGATTATTCGTTGGAAACATTCGCAGAATGTGGTTTTACATTAAGCGACGTTTGCTTTGATTTGCACAATGATCCGATTCTATCGAAAAACAATATCGAAACAGAATACGAAAAGAATTTCTCGGCGAAAGGCTTTACGATTAATTACCTTGTTGCTGAAGTTCAGAAAGACTGTCAATAACAACTTGTCGTTCATCGAAGGGGTATTTAACTCCTTCGATTTCTTCATACATTTCATGCCCTTTGCCTATAAGCAATATGACGTCGCCGTCTTTTGCGATGCGAAGGGCTTCTTTTATTGCTTTTCTTCTTTCAGGAATAATAACATATTCGCCGTCGGTTTTCTTCATTCCTATCAGAATATCATCGATAATATCTTCAACACGTTCGAAACGAGAGTTATCCGAAGTAATAATCGACAAAGAGGAGTTTTTGCCGATAACTTCACCCATTGCATATCGGCGGAGTTTGCTCCTGTTACCACCACAACCGAAAACCGAAATGATACGTTTCGGGTTATAAATACTCATGGTTTCGAAAAGTGTTTTGACACTGAATTCGTTATGAGCAAAATCGATTATGACCGTGTAGTTTTTGCCAATAGGAACGATCTCCATTCTTCCTTTAACAAACGCTTTTTTCAGACCTTCGGTGATTGCTTCGAATGGTATTCCTTGTTTTCTTGCAACAGCAATCGCGCCCATTGCGTTATAAAGTGAAAAATAACCGGGTGTGTTAAGGTCGATATCGCAAGTATCTTTGTTTTCACAATATTTGAAGAGTGTTTTCAGACTATTGTTTTCTGCGGAAAATCTCGCATCATCAAACCAACAGTCGGCGTTGTTTTTACTGCCGAAAGTTGATATTTTGCATTTTGCACCATCAACAATGCGCTCAAAATGTTCACAATCACGGTTCACAATAACTTCGTCGCATTGATTGAAAATCATCTTTTTACATTCAAGATAATTTTCGAAATCGGAATGTTCATTCGGGCCGATATGGTCGGGGGAGAGGTTTGTGAAAATGCCGATATCGAAATTTATTCCGTATGTACGGTCAAGAAGGAAACCTTGCGATGTTGCTTCGATTATTGCGGTATCGCAACCCTTGTCGAGCATTTCACGGTAAAATTTGTGAAGAAGATAGGATTCAGGTGTTGAGTTTTCGGTGTCTTGTTTTTCGTCACCGATGTATGTACCTGTCGAACCAATAACACCGACTTTGTGTCCCGCCGCTTCATAAATGCTTTTGAGCATAAACGATGTGCTTGTTTTTCCCTTTGTGCCGGTTATAGCAACGGTATTTAACTTTTCGGCAGGTCTACCGAAAAGATTTGCACTTGCCAATGCAAGGAACTTGCGAGTATTATCAACTTTTATAATTGTTGCGTCGTTGGGGAGAGTAATATCCTTTTCGACTGCAAAAACACGAGAACCTTTAGAATATGCTGATTCGGCATAATTATGTCCGTCTGCTTGAAAACCGCTTATACATACGAAAAGAGTATTTTCTGCGGCTTTTCTGGAATCATAAACTACGTCGTTGATTATCGAATCAGAATCGTAGTCAGAATAGATTTCTATACCGTTCAATATTTCCGAAAGTTTCATAATCTTCTCCTTAATGTTTATTGGGTATTAATTCACCTTTGAAAACCGACGTACATTCGCCGGTGATATACATATTGTTGTTTTCGTAATTAACCGTAATGACGCCTCCGGGTTGGTATACGTCATATGTATCGGCAATACATCCTTGTTCTATCGCAGCAGCGACACAAGCACAGCTTCCGGTCGAGCAAGAAAGGGTTTCGCCTATGCCGCGTTCCCAAACTCGCATTGCGATTTTACCACTACTTGATATAGCGGCAAATTCAACGTTTGTGCCGTTAGGAAACATCGGGTGGTTCTCGATTCTTGAACCGTAAAGCGAAAATTCGTCGTCCCTTAATCCCGTAACAAGAATTACACAATGCGGATTGCCCAGAGAAACAGAAACGTAAGGGAAGTGAACTCCGCAAACTTCAATATTACCTTTCGATTCAACGCGAGGCAAACCTATTTCAGCTTTGATTACGTCATTTGAAACAGAGAGTGCTCGTATTCCGGAAAGCGTTTCGACGACAAAGTTTCTTTTTTTGAAAAAACCTTTTTCGGTAACATATTTTGCAGAACAGCGCAAAGCGTTACCGCAGATTTCGGCTTCGAATCCATCGGGATTGTAGACATGCATAAAGAAGTCTGCATATTGTGATGAACCGATGAAAACAGCACAATCTGCACCAATGCCGTAATGACGGTCGCATAGAAGTTTTATAAAATCCTTGTCGGGGAGAGTTTTTTGTGCCGGACTTCCGAAAATCACAAAATCATTTCCCAACGAATGTATCTTATAAAAATGCATTATACCACCCTTTATTATATCAAATTTAATTGATTTTTCAATATGTTTATGATAGAATAATTAAAAGTACGCAAACTTGGTTTCGGAGGTTATTGTGAACAACGGTTTTTACTCTATGTTATTTAGAATGAAACATATAAAACGATGGGGGATAATGCATTCGATAATTCCCGATTATTTATCAACCCATTCGCTCGAAGTCGGATTCCTCGCACATTCACTTGCAATTATCGGCAATAAATATTTCGGGAAGAATTATGATTGCGATAAAATCACAGTTAAAGCTATCTATCACGACGTTCCCGAGATTTTTACCGGTGATATCCCGACACCCGTAAAATATTACAGCAAGGATACAAAAGAAGCATATAACGCTGTTGAAAACGCATCTCTCAATAAATTGATGGAAATGCTTCCCGAGGATTTCAGAAGTGAATATTCAGAACTTTTTAAATATACCGAAGAGGAAAAAACTTTGATTAAGGCGGCAGACAGAATATCCGCATATATAAAATGTCTCGAAGAAGAAAGTTACGGAAGCAAAGAGTTCAAAATTGCAGGGGAGAGATTGCTTTCTGCAGTCAAGGAAATGAAGTCCGAAGAAGCAGATTATTTTCTCGATAATTTCCTCGAAGCATTTGGTCTTCCGATTGATTCAATAATCAATTAAGATTTCAAGTGACGACTTACATATATATCATATGCTGTTATTATATAACAGTTACAATCTACAACGACCGTTTTACTGTGAAAAACGGTCGTTTTTTCTTATTGGAATATATAAATGTAGATGATATTTGAAAAAATAACTAAAAATATAACAATATATTGTGTAAAAATAACGAAATGATTTTATGCGTAGGAAAAAACTTGATTTTTTGACAAAAAAGTTGTATATTATATCTTGAAATAAATTGTGAGAAATACATTATTGTTTTCTCGAATGAAAGGATGTACGGTTTATGAATTTTACCGGTATTACGAAGTTGGCTTTAACGGCCTCTGCTTCGGGATATGGCAGCCACTTGAACGAAAGTTCGTCCTTTGCTGAACGTGCAACGTTTGGTTTGGAAGTTGTGGCTATCGGCATGGCTGTGGTATTTGGCGTATTGTTGCTCTTGATCGGTATCCTTCAGATTTTCAAATTGTTCGGAGCTAAGCCCCAAAACAAAAAAGAATCTGAAGCATCCAAAGTTGCTTCGCCCGCTAACGCACCTGCACCGACTGCTGTTTCGGCTTCTTCCGAAGAAGAAAAAATTGTTGCGATCGCAACTGCTGCTATTGCGGCATCTCGTGGAAAGAGTAACGTTGATTTCCAAGTGCTTTCGATTGCACCTATCAACGCTTGCGTATGCGCACAAAGCGCTGCTCCTGCTGCGGCTCCCGTAGCTCCTAAGGCTTCCGAGCCTGCACCCGCTCCCGCTCCTGCACCTGTTGTTGCCGGAGACGGCGAAAAGGTTAACGCTCCTCTCCCCGGAAATATTCTCGACGTTAAGGTTGCTTCCGGTGCTTCTGTTAAGAAGGGTGACATTCTCTGTATTCTTGAAGCGATGAAGATGGAAAACGAGATCGTTGCTCCTATTGACGGTACGATCGTTACCGCTGCTGCTACAAAGGGTTCTTCCGTTAACACCGGTGACCTTCTCTTTGTTATCGGCTGATAAGTTTGAACTTGTAAAAAAATATTTCAGATTAAATTCTAAATTGAAATTTAAGGAGAAAAATATTATGGCAAAGAAGTATATTGTTACCGTTAACGGTACTGGTTATGAAGTAATTGTTGAAGAAGGCGGATCCGTTGCAGCTCCCGTTGCAGCACCCGTACCCGCAGCAGCACCTGCGCCCGCAGCAGCACCCGCACCTGCAGCAACTCCTGCAGACGGTGTTAAGATTACTGCTCCGCTTCCCGGCAACATTCTTGACGTTAAGGTTGCTTCCGGCGCTTCCGTTAAGAAGGGTGATATCCTTTGTATTCTCGAAGCAATGAAGATGGAAAACGAAATCGTTGCTCCTCAGGACGGTACCATTGCAAGCGTTTCCGCTACCAAAGGTTCTTCCGTTAACACCGGCGATCTTCTTTTTGTTATCGGTTAATCAATTTTACCGTAATTAATAAAGAGAAAGGTGTTATATTATGATTGAAGCATTGAAAGGATTGTTTGAACAATCCGGTTTTGGCAGTTTGTATAACGCCAGTGAACAGTTTGAATATTTTGGCGTTAAATCAAACTTTGACTTTGGCACGATAATCATGCTTTTGATTGCTTGCCTACTTTTCTACCTTGCAGTTGTTAAGAAGTTTGAACCCCTTCTTCTTCTTCCGATTGCTTTCGGTATGCTCTTGGTTAACATTCCCGGCCCTATCGGCGATGCTGTTTTCCATAGTGACATTTTCATTAACGAAACAGGTCACATTAATTGGGGCGAACTTGCTCACGGTGCAGGTTTGATAGACTATCTCTATCTCGGCGTTAAGCTTGGTATCTATCCTCCGCTTATATTCCTCGGCGTTGGTGCTATGACCGACTTTAAACCCCTTATCGCAAACCCGAAGAGCCTTCTTCTCGGTGCAGCGGCACAGCTTGGTGTTTTCGTTGCATTCTTTGGTGCTCTCGCATCCGGTTACTTCAACGTAGCAGAAGCGGCTTCCATCGGTATCATCGGTGGTGCAGACGGTCCTACTGCTATTTACGTAACCAAATCTCTTGCACCCAACCTTCTCGGTGCAATTGCGATCGCAGCATATTCCTATATGGCTCTCGTTCCTTTTATTCAGCCCCCCATCATGAAGGCATTCACTTCGAAGAAGGAACGTCAGATCGTTATGGGTCAGCTCCGTAACGTATCAAAGACCGAAGAAATTATTTTCCCGATCGTTGTTACGCTTGTTGTAAGTATCATTCTTCCTTCTGCGGCTGCACTTGTCGGTATGCTTATGCTCGGTAACCTTTTGAAGGTTTCCGGTGTTGCAGACAGACTTTCTAAGACCGCTCAGAACGAACTTATGAATATCGTAACGATCTTGCTCGGTATTTCTGTCGGTGCTACCGCTGACGCAGCAAACTTCCTTAAGGTTCAGACTCTCTTGATTATCGGTCTCGGTCTTTGTGCATTTGCCGTTGCTACCTTTGGTGGTGTTATTTTCGGTAAACTTATGTGCATCGTTACCGGTGGTAAGATCAATCCTCTTATCGGTTCTGCAGGTGTTTCTGCCGTTCCTATGGCAGCACGTGTTTCTCAGACCGTTGGTCAGAAAGAAAACCCTGCAAACTTCCTTCTTATGCACGCTATGGGTCCCAACGTTGCAGGTGTTATCGGTTCTGCTGTTGCAGCCGGTGTATTCCTCGCAATGTTCGGTTAATAAAATCGTTATAGAAAGGTGATGTATAATAATGGCTAAGCAAGTTAAAATTACAGAAACAATTCTTCGTGACTCCCACCAGTCGCTTATCGCTACAAGAATGACCACCGATGAAATGCTCGAGATTCTTCCCGAACTCGACAAAGTCGGATATCACTCTCCCGAAGCTTGGGGCGGCGCTACTTTCGACTCTTGCCTTCGTTTCTTAAACGAAGATCCTTGGCAGAGACTTCGTACTATTAAAGATAAGTGCCCCAATACTCCTCTCCAGATGCTTTTCAGAGGTCAGAACATTCTCGGTTACAGACACTATGCCGATGACGTTGTTGAATACTTTGTTCAGAAGTGTGTTGCAAACGGTATGGATATCATCCGTATTTTCGACGCACTCAACGACCCCAGAAACCTCAAAACTGCTATCGAAGCAACCAAGAAGGAAAAGGGTCACGTTCAGGCATGTGTTTGCTACACAACCGGTCCTGTATTCTCTAACGAATACTTTGCAAAATATGCAAAACAGCTTGAAGAAATGGGTGCAGACAGCATCTGTATCAAAGATATGTCCGGCCTTCTCAAGCCCTACGATGCATACGATCTCGTAACTGCTATCAAGGCAATTTGTAATATTCCTGTGCAGCTTCACACTCACTACACCAGTGGTCTTGCTTCTATGACTGTTCTTAAGGCAATCGAAGCAGGTGTTGACGTTGTTGACTGTGCGCTTTCTCCTCTCGCATTGGGTACATCTCAGCCCGCTACCGAACCGATCGTTGCTACCCTTCAGGGCACTCCGTTCGATACCGGTATCAACCTTGCACAGCTTGATAAGATCTCCAAGCACTTTGATGCTCTCCGTGAAAAGTATATTGCAAACGGTCAGCTTGATCCTAAGCTTCTTAAGGTTAACGTTAACGCTCTTATGTATCAGGTTCCTGGCGGAATGCTTTCCAACCTTCTTTCTCAGCTTAAGCAGGCAGGCGCAAGTGACAAACTTCAGGAAGTTCTTGAAGAAGTTCCGCGCGTTAGAGAAGATGCAGGTTATGCACCTCTCGTAACCCCCACCTCTCAGATCGTTGGTACTCAGGCAGTATTTAATGTTCTTATGGGCGAAAGATACAAGAACGTAACCAAGGAATTTAAGGGCATGATTAGAGGCGATTACGGTAAGACTCCCGTTCCGATCAAACCCGAATTCGTTAAGAAAATCATCGGTGACGAAAAGCAGATCACCTGCCGTCCCGCTGACCAGATTAAGCCCGAACTCGAAACTCTCAAGAGTCAGCTCGGCAACAAAGCTCAGCAGGAAGAAGACGTTCTTTCCTATGCACTTTTCGATCAGGTTGCACTTAAGTTCTTTGAAAAGAGAGATGAAGGTGTTGCTGTTGCAAATGCAATTGCTAACGCTTCTGCTAATAAGTACAACGTAAACGTTCGCGAAGTAAAATAAACCAATAAAAAAAGCGGAACTTCGAATTTGAAGTTCCGCTTTTTTTATTTGATTAATTTGCTTTTGATTAAACTTCGGTTCTGCCTTCAATGGCTTTCATAAGTGTCACTGAATCTGCATATTCAAGTGTTGCACCAACGGGTAATCCATAAGCAAGACGAGTTACTTTGATGCCGAAAGGTTTAATGAGTCGACTTAAATACATTGCGGTCGCTTCTCCTTCAACACTTGGATTTGTAGCAATTATCACTTCTTTTACTTCGGATAAACGCGAGAGCAGTTCTTTGATTTTAAGCTGTTCGGGACCGATTCCGTCAACAGGAGAGATCACACCGTGCATAACATGGTATTTGCCTTTATATTCACGTGTTTCTTCGATTGCTTCCAAAGCTTTGTTGTCTTCAACAACAATTATGGTTTCAGAATTACGATCAGGGTCGGCACAAATTTCACAAACTCCGTTTTCGCAATATGACTGACAAGCGGTACAGAGTTTAATGCTGTTTTTTGCCTCTATAAGCGAACTTGCAAAGTTTTTAACTTCGTCATCACTCATCTCTATGATTTTGTAAGCGAGACGCGAAGCGCTCTTTCTTCCAATGCCAGGAAGGGAAGCAAAGCTATTTATAAGCTTCTCCAAAGTCGGTGTCATTTAACGACCTCCGATTAAAACATACCGGGCATTCCGGGGATCGAACCGGTGATTTTGGACATTTCTTCGCTGTTTGTGTCTTCAACACGCTTGATGGCTTCATTAACAGCTGCAACGAGGATATCTTCAAGGGTTTCTTTATCGTCGGGGTCGATAATTTCAGGTTCGAGAGAAATCGAGAGAATTTCTTTTTTGCCGTTGATTTTAACGTTTACAACTCCACCACCAGCGGAAATTTCATATTCACGTTCTTCGAGTTCAGATTGTTTCGCTTGCATATCTTCCTGCATTTTTTGTGCTTGGCGCATCAATGCATTCATGTCGGAAGGTCCGCCCATTCCTTTTGGAAGTCTAACTTTCATTTGTAAATTCTCCTTTATGTTTATAATTCATCAATAAGTGTAGTTTGGTTTTCATTCACGGATACATTGTTTTTTGTTTCAAATGTAACCGAAACGAGTTTACCGCTGACCGATGTGAATGCTTCGGTGAGCATTTTTTTGTTTATCGGAGTGTCAAGCAAAGATTTCGCAAGGGGCTCCGAAACGATAATTATATTGTCATTCTCTGTATAGACCTTTGATTGCTTGAGAAAAGCAATAACTTGCGGTTCTTTTGAAAGGTATTCGTAAATTTCGGGAATATCAAAAAATTCCGAACGCTCTGAAGCGGGAACGTTTTCGTTTCTTTGCTCCATGATTTCTGTTTTTGGCAGTTCAGATTCCTGTTTAGGTTCAGGAATCGAAAAACCTGTTGCGGTAAGTAACGCTATTTTTTTTTCAAGCTCGGAAATTCTCGCCGCAAGAGCTTTGGGTGAATCGGATATCGTTCTGTCGCACATACGAATTACTGCCATTTCAAGAATCGTGCGTTTATTCGTTGAATATTTCGAAATTCGAGATTGTGTTTCTTCCAAAACAGAAATTATATAGAAAAGCTGTTCCATTGTCAGCGTTTCAACAAGAGCTTTGGGAAGGGCAGACGTTGAATTATAATTTTGCGATTTCGAAAGTTGCTTTTCAATCATAATATCACGAACAACGATCGAAAGATCATCAATGAAGACAGATATGTCTTTTGATGAACGATGTATCTGTTCGATGATATCTATTGCCTTCGGAATATTTTTATCGGCGACAGCAAAAAGCAAATCATAAAGAGTTTCGTTACTCGCAAGGCCGAGTACGCTTCTTATTGATTCCTTTGTCAAAACACCGTTATTGCCGTTCGAACAAGCTTCCAAAAGCGAAAGCGCATCTCTCATAGAACCGTCAGCAAGACGTGAAAGAAGTTCGGCTGAGCCGTCATCGAGCTTTATGCCTTCTTGGTCTGCAACAAATTCAATACGATTCTTGACGGATTCGGTATCTATACGAGAAAAATCGAAACGAATACAACGTGAAATAATTGTCGGAGGGAGTTCGTTGATTTCGGTTGTTGCCAAAATAAAAACAACATATTCGGGAGGTTCTTCAAGGGTTTTCAATAGTGCGTTGAAGGCACTGTCGGTCAACATATGAACTTCGTCGATAATATAAACTCTCTTTTTGAGAACGGAAGGGGGGTAGACAACTTCGTCGCGAAGGTCACGAACGTTATCAACACGGTTGTTACTCGCAGCGTCGATTTCAAGAACGTCGGTTGCGCTTCCCGAATCAATGGCTTTGCACGAAGAACATTCGTTACAAGGGTTGCCGTCTTGTAAATTTTCGCAGTTTACTGCCTTCGCAAGTATTTTTGCTGACGAGGTTTTACCTGTACCTCTTGTACCACAGAACAAATATGCATGAGATACACGGTTTGCGGCACATTGCTTCTTCAAAATTGATGTAATATGTTCTTGACCGCACATCTCGTCGAAAATACGAGGACGCCATTTTCTGTAAAGCGATAGATACAAAGCTTGTCACCTCCTGATTGAAATAATGAGATACAAAATATGACCATACAACCCATGTCGAACGCTGCTTCCGTCCGGAAACCGAAGGATTCTCTCGAAACAGGCACCCTTGCGGCACATCCGTATTTCTGTTTAATGCTGCTTGGTTCCCCACCTGACATATTTCACAGGTACGAATTGCGCAAGGACCCATCTCTCAACAAGACGCCTTCAGCGCAGCGACACAAACAAGGCCCTCAAAGGGTTTGTCATCCCCACTATAGCGGATTGTGGGTACAAGGCACCGCTAACTCCCCGATTAGTATGGCCATATTTTATATCTCATTAACTTTTCATATTATAACATACAGCAACTTAATTTTCAAGTATTTTAATATAGTTTTTAGAATAATATTACCTTCAGTTTTATTAATGTAATTGACATTTTTGTTATTATAATATATAATAAGATGTTCAAGTATACAAATTGCATGGAGGTATTTATGGAAAAAACATTCTATAGAATTTTCCCTTCTAAAACTTCTGAATGTAAGTGGCTCAATAAATTAGGAAATATGGGTTATTTGCTAAAATCAAAGAATAAAGGAAAATATGTTTTCGATTTTAATAGAGATAAGAAATATTACTATTCCATAGAATATCTTGATATGGCGCCCAAATCCTCGGATGCAAAAGCTTATATAGAATCCCGTGAAGCGAACGGGGAATATATTGTTGCGCTTAAAAGACATTGGGCGTATTTCCGCAAGGTTGGTTCGGGAATTGAGTTGTCAAAAGATGCATATAAAATGAATTGCGCTGTTTATTTTTGGCGTATGTTTTATCTTTACTTTTTTGCTGTTTGCAGTACGGTTGTCTGTGGCTATCAGACCTTTGCAATCGGATTTTTGGAACGCGTTTCGCTTGAAACAAGCGGACAGATCAGAGAATTTCTCGTTGTCGCGCCCAATCCCAATTTCTTCCAAGCAATAATTAACCTTTTCAGACGACTCATAAATTCGTTCCTTGAACTTTTGAATGTGTATTTTGCTCAATGCTCAAAGCTTTTTGGAGAAAGCGACGCTGTTTCTGTCATTGCGATTCTCGCGCCTTTGGCGGTTTTGCTTTATGTTCTCGGAGCAATTAATCTCGATAAATACATACAAAACAAAATCGGAGTGAAGAAAAATGCAAAGTAAGCAATATAGCATTAAGTTATCCGAAGTTGCGAAAAAACATTCTTTTGAACCTATATATCTTCCCGAAAACTATGAAGATATTTTTGTTTATCGTTCAGATATGTCACGTCCCGGTTTGCCATTGGCAGGATTTTTCGAATTTTTCGAAAATGAACGTATACAGCTTATCGGTAATATGGAGCACAGCTATCTTGCTTCGTTATCATCGGAAGACAGAAGAAAATCGCTCAAAGCATTCTTTGAACATAACGTAAAAGCGGTGGTACTCACTTCCTCATTGGATGTTTTTCCCGAACTTTTAGAAGAAGCGCAGAATAGCAAGACCCCTTTGTTATTGTCAAAAACAACAACCTCTGCGCTGGTTGCCGCAATAACATCCGATTTGTGTGTCTCTCTTGCTGAAAGAATCACTCAACACGGTGTTTTGGTTGAGGTTTACGGCGAAGGTGTTCTTATTCTCGGCGATAGCGGTATCGGTAAGAGCGAAACAGCAATCGAGCTCGTAAAGAGAGGTCACAGACTGATCGCCGATGACGCCGTTGAAATTAAACGTGTTTCGGCAATTACGCTTGTTGGCAGCGCACCCGAACTTATTCGCCACTATATCGAATTGCGCGGTATCGGCATTGTTGACGTTCGCCGTATTTTCGGTATGGGTTCGGTTAAACAGTCCGAAAAAATCGACTTGATTATCAATTTCGAAAACTGGCAACAGGGAAAGGTTTATGACCGTTTCGGATTAGATTCCGAATATACGGAAATTTTGGGCATTAAAATACCTTCCATAACAGTGCCCGTCAAACCCGGCCGTAACCTTGCGGTTATTATCGAAATTGCCGCAATGAACCATAGACAGAAAAAGATGGGTTATAACACTGCTGAAGAATTCGAAAAGAAGCTTCAGGAACAAGCAATGAACCACATTGGAGGATAATATGTATTATCTCGGAATCGATCTTGGCGGTATGTCGATAAAAGCAGGTATATGTGATGAAAACGGACATATTCTTCACAAAGACACCTGTCCGACGGTTCGCACACAAGACGGTGATAGAATTTTGAATGATATGGCTTCTCTTTCTTTGAAGGTTATTGCTGATGCGGGACTCGATGTGAAAGATATCGAATATGCGGGTATTGCATCTCCCGGAAGCGCCGACCAGGAAAACGGAACCATTATATATGCTTCAACGTTGCCTTTCTTGAATTATCCCATTGTCGATAAATTCACTGAAATAACAGGTATTCAAAAAGTTTTCATTGAAAATGATGCAAATGCAGCCGCAAAAGGCGAAGCGACGTTTGGTGCAGCAAAAGGATGTAAAAACTCTCTCTTTATCACACTCGGAACGGGTGTCGGTGGTGGTATAATTATCGACGGTAAAGTTTATTCCGGTTTTAATTATTCCGGCGCTGAACTCGGACACATTGTTATCGTTAAAGATGGCAAGGAATGTTCTTGCGGAAGAAAGGGTTGCTTTGAGGCATACGCTTCTGCAACCGCATTGGTTGAGCTCACAAAAGAAAAGATGCTCGAAAATAAGAATTCTCTTATGTGGGCGCTTTGCGAAAACAATATTGATAACGCGAACGGAAAGACAGCATTTGACGCAATGAGAAAAGACGATGCTGTTGCAAAAGCTGTTATCGATGAATACATTCAATATCTCGCATTGGGTGTTGTAAATTTGATTAACGTGTTCCAACCCGAAGTTTTAAGTATCGGTGGCGGAATCAGCAAAGAAGGGGATACGTTGATTGAACCCATAAAAGAAATCGCGGAACGCGAACAATATTCGCGTCACTGTGATAAAAAAACTATAATTAAAACAGCGGCATTAAGCAACGATGCGGGAATCATCGGTGCCGCTTCACTTGGCAAATAACGGAGTTAAGATGTCACATATTATTGATACAGAAGTCAAATATCTAAATACGATTGCATTAAGAGGGATTGTAATTTTCCCCGGTTCGACGGCAAGTTTCGAAATCGGGAGAAAAGCTTCTATAAATGCATTAAAGAACGCTGAAGCAAACGACGAACCGATATTTCTCGTTCCTCAAGTTGATGCTTCGATCATCAAACCGCTTGAGATCGATTTGATACGCACCGGTGTAATCGCTCGTGTTGTTCATACTGCACGTTTGCAGGACGGTGCAATACAAGTTGTTGTCGAAGGTATTCGTCGCGCAGAGCGCGAAAATACGCTCATCACGGATGATTTAATTAAATGTTCCGTAAAGACAAAGGAAAGAAGAAAGATTTCTTCTTTTGCTCAAGAAAAATCAGCTGTAAAAGAACTGTACGAGGTTTTTTCGGAATATCTTAACTATATTGCAAAACCGTCCGAAGAAATCATCGAAGAAGTAAATAACATTACCGATTCTTCGCAGGTTGCGGACTTTCTCGCGAGTAATTTCGTCGTTAATTTCGACGAGCGTATCCAACTTCTTGAAGAATATGACACAACGAAGAGAATCAAAAAATTGACAGAGATATTCCAAAAAGATATCGAGATTTTTAACGTTGATAATAAAATTCATCAAAAGGTACGTTACACTCTTCAGAAACAGCAAAAGGATATTTATCTCAGAGAACAGATTCGTGCTATCAAGAACGAACTTGGCGATGAATCTGCCGATATGGAAGATGGCGACGAGCTTTATTCCAAGATAAAGAATGCGAAAATCCCGAAAGAAATTCAGGAAAAGCTTTTGGCAGAAAACGCAAAGCTTTCGAAAATGCCTTTCGGTACACCCGAAGCAACAGTTATTCGAAATTATATCGAGGTGTGTCTTGAGCTTCCTTGGGACAAGAAAACAAAAGACAGAATCGATGTCGTTGCGGCGAAAAAGATTCTCGACAAGGATCACGACGGCATCGAGAAGGTCAAAGAAAGAATTATTGAATTTCTTGCAGTTAAGCAATTAAAACCAGACTTAAAGGGTCAGATTCTTTGTTTTATTGGCCCTCCCGGTGTCGGTAAGACCTCTATTGCGAAATCTATTGCGAAAGCAACAAACAAGAATTTTGCGCGAATTTCGCTTGGCGGTATTCGTGACGAGGCGGAAATCAGAGGCCACAGAAGAACCTATATTGGTTCGATGCCGGGGCGTATTATAAATGCACTTAAACTTGCAGGTTCATCGAATCCCGTTATACTCTTCGATGAGCTTGATAAACTCACAAGAGATGCTCACGGAGATCCTGCGAGTGCAATGCTTGAAGTCCTTGATTCCGAACAGAATAATGCGTTTCGTGATAACTTCATTGAAATTCCGATTGATTTGTCTGAATGTTTGTTTATCGCGACGGCGAACACACTTGATACTATTCCTGCACCGCTGTTGGATAGACTTGAAGTTATCAACATGAATAGCTATTCAGATAATGAGAAAATAGCGATAGCTAAAAATCATCTAATTCCGAAGCAAATCAAAGCCCACGGCCTAAAAGCATCGCAAATTAAGTTTTCTGACGAAGCAATCACTGAACTAATTGCTTCCTACACTCGTGAAAGCGGTGTCAGAAACCTCGAACGCGAAATCGCGTCTATCTGTCGCAAGACGGCAAAAATGATCGTAGACGGCGAAAAGAAGGCCTTTATAAACGTCGATATGGTTCATTCGATGCTAGGTCCTGCGAAATTCTTGCCCGATCATATTTATGACAAAGACGAGGTTGGCATTGTTAACGGATTGGCTTGGACCTCAGTCGGCGGCGACGTTCTTCGTATTGAATGTAGCTCTATGTCGGGTAACGGTAAACTTGAGTTGACGGGTCACTTGGGTGACGTTATGAAGGAAAGCGCAAAAGCTGCTGTCAGTTACATTAGAAAACATTCAAAGTCGCTTGGTGTTGACGAAAAATTCTATGAAAATCGCGATATACACATCCACGTACCGGAAGGAGCAATACCGAAAGATGGTCCTTCCGCTGGTATCACTATTGCAACGGCATTGCTTAGCGAACTGTCGGGAAGAAGCGTCAAACGTGACGTTTGCATGACGGGAGAAATAACGCTTACGGGTAGAGTACTTCCCATCGGCGGTTTGAAAGAAAAGTCGATGGCAGCGTATAAATGCGGCGCAAATAAGGTTATCATTCCTTTCGAAAACGAACAAAACATATATGAATTTGATGCGGAGGTTAAAAACGCAATAGAATTTATTCCGGTTAAGCATATTTCCGAAGTTTTTGACATTGCGTTGAATAAATGATATGGAAATGTCTTTTGGCGGTGTTAACCTCCATAAAACAGACCTAAAAATAACTGCGGGGCTCCCTTGGCAGTTAATAAAAGACGGTGTACCGCAGATTGCTTTTGTCGGAAGATCGAATGTTGGTAAGAGTTCGCTTATCAATTCTCTTCTCGGCAGAAAGAAACTTGCAAGAGTATCTTCCGAACCCGGTAAAACGATTACTGTCAACTATTATGAGGTTGACAAGAAGTTATTTTTGGTTGACCTTCCCGGTTATGGGTTCGCGAGACGAGCAAAAAGTGATATTACGAAATGGTCTTCGCTTACCGAACATTATTTTGTTGACAACAATGCATTGACTTATGTTTTGCAGTTGATAGATATTCGTGTCGGCATCACCGAAGATGATAAAATGATGTTGAGCTATCTCGACCATTACGGATTACCCTATATGGTCGTTGCTACAAAATGTGATAAACTCAATAAAACGCAGCTTAACGAAGCTTGTTCGAAGCTTCTTTCGAGCGGGTTATTACGCAGTAATACCGAAGTTTTGCTCTATTCGTCCACAAAAGGAATCGGTAGGGAAGCGCTTTGGCAAAGAATTCTCGATTGTACTCTCGGAGGAGAAAATGCTTTATAATAATATATCTGTTTTAGAAAACGGACATCTTGCTTTTTCAGAAGTAGACGTCGTTTCGTTAGCAAACAAATACGGCACACCGCTTTATCTTACCGATGAAGCAAAAATCCGTAAAAATTGCCGTGAATATAGGGAAGCGGTCAGGAAATATTTCGGTGAAGAAAGTCTTCCTCTTTATGCAAGTAAATCGCTTTGTTACAAAGATATTTATCGTATTATAAACGAGGAAGGTCTTGGAACTGACGTTGTTTCTGGCGGTGAACTTTATACTGCGTTAAGCGTTGGCTTTCCCGCGGACAAAATCTATTTCCATGGCAACAATAAAACGGAAGCTGAAATCGTTTACGCTTTGAAGAATAATATCGGCGGATTTGTTGTCGACAATTTTGATGAATTATATTTCTTGAATGCCGAAGCGGGAAAACAGAACAAAGTTCAAAATATCATTCTTCGTCTTTCTCCCGGCATTGACCCTCATACACATCGTGCGGTTGCGACGGGTAGCGTTGATTCGAAATTCGGCACAGCGATTGAAACGGGTCAAGCATTAGAGATTGTTGAAGCAGCTTTGAAGTGCGAAAACATTAATCTCGAAGGTATTCATTGTCATATCGGTAGCCAGATTTTCGATAAGTTCCCCTTTACCGACGCGGCGAAGATAATGCTTGATTTTGCGCTTGACGTTAAGAATAAGCTTGGTTATTCGTTCAAGAAAATCAATCTTGGGGGCGGTATCGGCGTAAGATACACAGAAGATGACCCCGACGTCACGATTGATGAGATTATGAGCGAAATTAAAAACGAGCTTGATAAGCTCGTTTCAGAAAGAGGTCTTGAAAGACCGATATTCCTTTTTGAAATGGGAAGATACATCTGTGCGAACGCGGGAATGACGTTATATACTGTCGGATCCGTTAAAAAGATTACGGGCTATAAGAACTACGTTTGTGTTGACGGCGGTATGTGTGACAACCCGAGATATGCGTTGTATCAATCGAAATACACTGTTTACAATGCAAGTAAAGCAAACACAGAAAGAACGTGTGTTGCGTCTGTTGCGGGTCGTTGCTGCGAAAGCGGTGACCTTATCGGTGAAGATATGAATCTTCAGGAGTTTGAACGTGGTGACGTTATGGCTGTTGCCGTAACCGGTGCATATAACTATTCGATGTCGTCGAATTATAACAGAGTTCCTAAACCCGCTATGGTTTCTGTTTGTAACGGCAAAGAAAAGCTTGTTATCAAACGCGAAACATACGAAGATATGATCAAAAACGAAATTTAGAATAATGACAAGAAGTTGGGTTTCTTGGCTGTGACGGTCAAACCGTCGAGATAGCTAAGAAGCCCGATTTTTTTGCATCCGTCGAACTTCAAAGAATAAGCACAAAGTGCCTGAGATTTATAACCTAATTCACGGTCTTTTTTGTTTACGGCATATTTGCCGTCGCCGAGAAGAGGATGACCAAGATGGGCGAACGTGGCTCTTATCTGGTGGGTTCTGCCTGTGATGAGCTCAATTTCGAGCAAAGAAAACATACGGTCGCGAGTAATTGAGATGGTTTTGTATTTCGTTATAGCAGTTTTTGCGTTTCTTGTTTTTGAGTTCTTGACATAAACTGTGTTATTGTCTTGGTTCTTTTCGAGAAATAGTTGAATTGAATCTTCCTTTTTATCAAGAACACCATGAACCACCGCGAGATATTTTTTTTCTATCATTCTATCTTTGATGATTTGATTCATTTCTCTCAAAGCTTCGGCGTTCTTTGCTGCAATAACAAGCCCCTCTGTGTTTCTGTCGATACGATTACAAAGCGCAGGAGCGAAGCTTTGCTCGTCAGCAGGGGAGTAATCCCCCTTTTTAATAAGATATGCGGTGATGCGGTCAATAAGGGTATCTGTATCGTTGCTGTCGTCGGAGTGAACCAACAAACCTGCTTCTTTATCGACAATAAGAATATTTTCGTCTTCATATGCGACAGAGATATTTGCATTTGTTGTTATCTGCTTTTTCGGAGCGTCGGATAAAACATCTTCGGGCGCGAAAATCAGAACAAGATCGCCTTCGGACAAAATATAGTTCTCTTTTGTCCTCTTTCTGTTAACGGTAATCTTCTTTTTTCTGATTAGCTTATAGAGCATAGAGAAGGGCATGTTCTTATATTTTTTTGTGATGAATTTATCTATACGTTGTCCGGAATCGTTTTTCGAAATAATAATTTCTTTCATAAAGACCTCGCGTTCTTATTTACAAGAGGATTTTAACATTAAAAGAAAGAATTTTCAATAGTTTAAGGAAAATACATTTTGTGCAATATGTCGTTTTTATAAATACTCGACATTTTATAGAAAGCACATCCGCGACAATATATTGTGACTGCAAAATCGTTTAACACAAAATAATGTAGAGGTTACGAGTGTTAACATAATGCGGTATACATAATTCGTTGTGATAATCACTAATTTTGAATTAGTTTTGCAAAACCCCTTGCAATTAAAAGAGATTTGTATTATTATATACTTTGCACGGAATATGACTTGGAGGTACATAATATGTCACGTTGCGAACTTAAATGCAAAAAAATGCTTTTTATCGGCAGCGGAAACATTGCAAAAGCGGTCGCTTTTGGACTCGTATCGACCAAAACTGTGCCTGCGGAATTTATTACTGTTTATAATCGTAACGATAATAAATTCGATTCATTTAGAAAAATGGGTATCAATACTTCTTTGGATCTTATCGAAGCAACCAAAGACGTCGATATGATTTTTCTTGCGGTAAAACCTGCCGTTGTAAAAGATGTTATGCACCAACTTGCTAATATCGAAGGTTTGTTGGACAGGGTTGTCATTATTTCGTTCGCGGCTTCGGTTACTATTCAACATATTGAAAAATATGCTAAAAAGGAACTTGCTGTCATTCGTACAATGCCAAGCACTCCGATTTCTATCGGTGAAGGTGTTATTTCGATTTGCAAAAACGAACGTGTTTCTGCCAAGGATTTCCAATATTTTTGCAGAACTATGTCTTCCATTGCACACGTTGCAATTGTTGATGAAGCTAATATGAACCCGATTATTTCGGTTCATGGCTCTTCTCCTGCTTATGTTTATCTCTTTGTTAAGGCAATGCTTGATGCATCCGAAAAGCAGGGGATTGACCGTAATACAGCGTTACCGTTGATATTAAAAACGATCAAGGGCTCTGTTTCAATGATTGAAAAAAGCTCTGACTCGATCGAAACTCTTATAAATAACGTTGCTTCTCCGAACGGAACCACTCTTGCTGCGTTAAACTCGTTTGCGGAAGATGATTTTTGCGGTACTGTCGAACGCGCAATGGATGCATGTACAAAACGAGCTAATGAAATTTCGAGTGAATTGTAATATTTTTTGCTTGTCCGCATATACCTTTAACGGTGATATGTATGACTTCAAATCAAATTACAGCGCTTACGATTTATAAAGAACCCAAACAGAAGAAACAGTTCTTCGTTAAAACTTCACTCGTTGCAGTTGAATTTTTCAATCAAAGAAAGAAATATATTTTCTTATTTTCTGTTTTGTTTGTTTCTTCGTTTCTGTTTTTTGGATCTTATTTATCGATATATCCGAACTTATATTCTTTTGCCATTAATATATCAGAACGGTTTTTCTCGCAAAAGATATTTGTTTTATTTCTTTTCGCATCGTTGATTTTTGGCTTTACATTATTTTCTAAAATCGTGACATCGATTTCCGCACTTTGTACTGCGTTGTGTTTGGGCATCTATTCATCACTGTTTTTGAACGCTGATGTTTATATAGTTTTCTTTCTTTCTATATGCACTTTGATTTTTATCGTTTTTTATTCGGACGTACTGTTTTTTTCAAAAATGTTGATAAGGAACAGAAAAAGAATCAAATTCATTGATGGTTTATATTTCACTCTGCGATTCGTTATTACGCTATCGTTGATTGATTTTCTAGTGTATAAAATATCAAATTATTATATGATAGGATAATTCAAATGCTTGGTTGTGAAAACACTATTCTTATCTCACAACTGAATAACTTTTATGATTATTTGAAGAATGTTAAGAAGTCTTCCGATAATACATTACAGGCGTACAGACGTGATCTAGAAAAGTTCGTTGATTATGCAGCTGTTATTAATGTCGTTAATTTTTCCGATGTTGACATCGATTGTGTTAATGAATTTAAGGTCTATTTGACGAAAAAAGGGTTGTCGGCATCCTCTGTGAGCCGTACGCTTTCTTCGATGAGGAGCTTGTATCAATTTTTGATAGCTGAGGGTATATGTGATGTAAACCCTGCTAAAGCTGTTCATAACGACAAGAACGAGAAGAAAGAAATGGTAGTATTGACTTCAAAAGAGGTCGAAACTATTCTTTCGCAGCCTGACACGTCGGATATAAAAGGGATGCGTGATAAAGCGATGCTTGAGGTACTTTATGCGACGGGTATTAAAGTATCAGAGCTTATCGGTCTTAATATTGAAGATTTCAACGCTCAACTTTCGTTTATACGTTGCGGTACAGGGGATAAGGAACGTTTCATACCGATTTATCCTATTGCTGCAAAAGCTGTATCGGTATATCTCGAAAAGGCGAGAAAGCTTTTCGTGACGAACACTAACGAAAGATCGCTTTTCGTTAACGTAACCGGTGATAGAATGACTCGTCAAGGTTTTTGGAAAATATTGAAAGCCTACGTTAAGACTGCAGGAATCAAAAAAACAATTACACCTCATACGTTACGTCATTCTTTTGCAGCTCATTTGCTTGAAAACGGTGCGGACATTCATGATATCCAAACGATACTCGGTCATACCGATATCGCATCCACACAACGTTATGCGCAGTTCCTCAAGGATAAAATGAAAAACAGTTATATTAAATTTCATCCACGAGCATAGAAAACAAAAATTAAGGTATTAAAATGGGAAAAATATATAATTTCTTTTCTGGTAGCAACAAGCCGGGGAAGGGCGTTACAAAAAAGCAGGTCGAATTTGATAAAAAACTTGGGTTTGGTTTCTTTTTTAGATTATTGAAAATGCGCTTGGGCAAATTTTCTGGATCAAACTTAATTTTTGCACTCTGCAACATAGTGATTTTCGTTGCGCTTATAGGTTTGACGGGGATGCTTGATGGAGAAACAGCAACCGCAGCTAACCCTCTGTACGCGCAAATTACGGCAATTTCGAAGAACGATTCGGGCCCATCCGTAGCATCGCTCATGTCTGTTTATGGCGCATCTACAAGCCTTCGTGTTATATCAGAAACTTCAAGAATATTAATGTATAGCGTTGTTTTACTTGTATTCACATTTGGTGTTTCTACAATTGGTCTTGTATACAATATGAGAAACGTTTGTACAGGCGAACACGTTGATACATGGCACGACTATTTTTATGCAATTAAGAAAAACATAAAGCAGGGAATAGTCGTCGGCATTTTAGACGTCTTGATAATTTTCTTGCTGATTTATGACATTATCGCATACGGTGTCGAAGCAAATAATGAATTCATCTTTTTGGTCTTTTATTATGCATCGATCTTATTTGCTGTTATGTATTATATAATGCGTTTTTATATTTACATTCAGCTCGTAACTTGCAAAATGTCGATCGGTAAGATGATAAAGAATTCGTTCTTGTTGACAGCATTGGGTATTAAGAGAAATCTCGCCGGTTTATTTGGTGCAATTGTGTTTGTAATACTCTTTATGTACGCATATATAATTTTACCGCAGTTCTCAATTATCTTGCTTTGTATGTTTGCGTTTTCGTTTTTGACTTACATTGGTGTGTATTGCGCATATCCTGTGGTTAAAAGATACGTTATTGATCCGTATTACGAAGATCATCCCGACGAACGCCCCGAAGATCCATGGGCTACAAGCGAAAGAGTTTTTGTTGACAGAGGATAAAAAATTAAAGCCGACACGTGATGTCGGCTTTTTTATATAATAGGGTAGATTAATTGATATCCACTTTCCTATTTGCTCTATTGTATAAAATAAAGATTTTCTATAATATAGGGAAATGATAAACATGAAAAAACGCCCGTAATGAGCGTTTTTTCTTATTATACAAGATGTAAATCGAAATTACAGACTTCGGAAATACATATTTCTTCTTTTGGAACATATTCGGTTATCGGAAGCAATCCGCCGTAATCATACATTCTTTCATTTGTAATTGAATATGCATCTATTTTATAGTTAGCGCAAAAAGATCGTATATCATCGCCGTATTTAAACTTATTTAAATCACCTGTAAATGCAATCAAATCTTTTGCGATCTTAAAACCACAACCACCTATAAGACCATGACTCATTCCTTTTAATCCAATTTCGCTTGAATCTTCTATAGTCAGCACATCAAATCCATTCTTTCTTAAAGCTCTTCCTATATAGTAATCTGACGTAATTACAGCGTTCTCGTTTACTAATACGCAACAACATTTTGTATAATTCTGTTCAACGTATATAATCGGTAAATCCTCATATTTTGCATAAGCCTTTATGAGATAATCAGCGCTCTTACCACAGATTAATTTACCATTTAAACGAAAATTATTAAATGGACAATCGAATGGATAACTGTCCGATAATTCGGTCTCGGATTCGGTAAAAAACGACGATTTAATTTCTAAAGGAAGATATTTCGGATCGTTCTCGCAAAGCCACATACCTTTACGGAAATTGTTCAGTAAAATATCAGGATGATAAGCGATTTCGCTTGAGATATTATCTGTTTTTCCGAGTTTATACGGTATTACACACATATCTTTGAGTTCGTTGATTATTGAATCAGGAAGTAAACGTGAAACAAAAGCTCTTGCTACCCTTGATTTCACTATATTAGGTTCACAAAATCTTTCTGCCATACTACCCTCGTAATTATGAATAAAATATGAACGTTGCTAATCAATCAGCTTTATTAAGTCAAAAACACTTCTTAAAGGTATAATTTCGACGTCTTTGATATGAGAAACACTTTTTAGTGATCGATACGGAATAGCAATCTTTCTAAAACCAAGTCTTACCGCTTCATTAACACGTTGAATCGTATTTGTAACTGAACGACACTCGCCTGCAAGGCCAATTTCTCCAAAAACAATCAAATCGTCAGGTATAGGCGTATTTTTGTATGTAGAAATCATTGCCAAAGCACACGCTGTGTCACACGCGGGCTCAAGCAAACGCATACCTGCAGCTACATTAACATATACATCTTGTGTAGAGAACCTCATACCCAAACGTTTTTCTAATACCGCAAGAAGTAAAGCTGTCCGGTTATAATCAATACCAGAAGACATTCTGCGCGGTGACGGATACACCGTTTGGGTTACAAGACATTGTACTTCCGCTATAATCGGACGTGAACCCTCCATAACACAAACAGGACAGTTACCGGGAACACCTTTCGGACGTTGTGAAAGAAGCATTTCTGACGGCTTTTCAATCTCATTCAAACCATCGTCGTTCATTTCAAAAACACCAATTTCGTTGGTAGAACCATATCTATTCTTTTCTGCACGAACGATTCTATATGCGTGCTGTTTATCGCCTTCAAAATACAAAACTGCGTCTACCATGTGTTCAAGAACTTTCGGACCAGCAATAGATCCTTCCTTATTAACATGGCCAACCAAAAGCATTGATACGTTATCTTCTTTTGCTTTGTTTATGAGCCTTAATGCACACTGCCGAACCTGCGTGACACTACCTTGTGAAGATGGATAATCTTCGTCGTACATGGTTTGTATCGAGTCAATAATTACAACCTCGGGTTGTAAAACATTGATTTCCGCAATTATATTATTAATATTGTTTTCGCTCAAAATATAAACTTCGTCGTGCTCAACACCAAGTCTCCGACAACGAATTTTTATTTGTGCTGATGATTCTTCTCCTGTGACATAAAGAATTTTACCAGAATCACCGACTTTGCGACATATTTGTAAAAGTAGGGTGGACTTCCCTATTCCGGGTTCGCCGGAAATCAAGACGACCGATCCAGACACCAAACCGCCACCAAGAACTCTATCAAATTCGCCAATACCAGTTCCAATTCTTTCTTTTTCAAGAAAAGAAATCTCTTTTATGCGCACAGCTTTGGGTTTATCGGTAACTATAGCGTTATTATTTCTCGTTTTTTTAGATTTGGAAGTTTGGGCGGGTATATCTTCACGTTCGGAAAAAGTGTTCCATTCAGAACATTGTGGGCATTTTCCATACCATTTCGAAGCTACATATCCGCAATTTTCACAAATAAATTCGGTTTTCATCTTTTAATTCTCCAAATATTCAGCAATACCACAATGAATTGAAAGAGCAAGTATTTTTTGATAATCTTCGTCTATTAGAAGATTTGCTTCCTGCGGGTTTGAAATGAATCCGCATTCAACCAACACTGCAGGCGTTTTAAGTTTTTCGAGCAAATAAATTGTTTTATTACCTGATTTAATCACTCTTTTGTTGTTGGGCTGTAAGAATTTTATATTCTCTTGAAGATAAGACGCGATTATTTTGCTCTCGGGATTGTTTTCGGAATAGAATGTTTGTAAACCTTTGCAATATGATAATGCGAATTTGTTCATATGTATACTTATAAAAATTGAATCTTCGTGAGTATTCGCAATCGCTTCCCTATTGCGCAAATCATAATATTTCTTTCTATTTTCTTCTCCTCGATTATAAAGAAGTCTGTCATCAATGCGCGTCATTTTGGTAGTATAGCCAGCCCCAATGAGAAAATTATTCAACTTAATAGATACATCAAGGTTCAAATCTTTTTCAATAATTTCGTTTACGGATGCTCCCGGATCTTCTCCTCCGTGACCGGGATCGATTACTATTGTTTTTCTTATAGAAAAAGCGTTGGCATTTGATTCTTTTGAATCGTCGCAATGTTTATAACCCATAGAAACGAACATCGAAACGATAAAATAAAAAACTATCGAAAACGCCAAAATCGCTGTCAAAACATAAAATCCGATACGTGTCTCTCTAAAAATGTTAGAACGCATAATAACCTCACAAAGAAATTTGTAAGATTATATGCGATCTAACAAAACAGTATTACTTATCTTCTTTGTTTTTGGGCTTTCTTTCCATAGGACCGTCATAGGGCGGTTTTACCTTAAATCCCATCATGCCACGTATTGTTTTGTCCTTAATGCCAATCATATAGCCTAAGGTGCTCGAAACGATTGCAGGAAGTAATGTTATTAAAACATATCCTGTAACACCTACAGCCTCTCTTAATCTATAAAGACAAAGGAAGCTTCCCTGACAGAAGTAATAAATCAATAAAGCTATAGGAGATGCATTATCGACTCCACTTGCCGTCAAATCAATAATAATCGCAGCAAAACCAACAATTATAACAGGAGAATATGCAATAAGGGTTAAATATAAACCTTTACTATATTTACGTTCCCCGCCTTCTGATCGAATACGTATTCCTTCTTTAACAGCATAGAAATACATATCATCATAATGCATAAAACACATATAACCAATGGTAAAGATACTGCCGATAATGGCGATAGAACTCATACTATCCGAAGCGTTTTCAAAGGATAATATCGAAAGCCCAACCATAATGCCTAAAACAGACATTACTAGATGTGTTACCAAGAATTTAACAATAATATCAACATTTTCGCGAATGAATTTAAGCATTGGTATCAACCTTCTTTGATTTACGAACAAACAAAACTATAGCAAATGCAATAGACGCAACAGCAACAAGAGAAACAACTATCCAGATGATGGTTTTAGTCATATCTGTATTGTCGTCACCGTTGTCTGCCTCTGTATTCGATTCTATATCCTTGCCCTCATCGGAATTTTCATAGCCGTCAACAGAATTATTAATTTCGGGCATTACTACAATACCTTCACCTTGTGAATTGGATTCTTCTCCGGGAACATGATTAGATGTATCGGAGACATCGTTTGAATTATCAACAACCGTCGATTCGTCAGGTTCACTCGATTCAGAACTTGTAGATCCAGAAGGTGTCTGCGAGTTTGTAGATTCTCCCGATTGACCAGAACCGTTTCCATTGGGAACAGTCGGAACTTCCGGAGTCAAGGGAACGTCAGGAGTTTCGGGAGTTTCGGGAGTTTCGGGCTTGGTCGGTTGTGAAGTTACAGGCTCTCTCGAAACATCGTTATTGTTAACGTCTACATCATTATTAGAAACTCTTGAGTCAAATTCTAACGTTGCGTCATTAACAGATATTTCTGTAGGTTCGTACATGGTTTTTCCGTTATATTTGAACGGAATTTCGGTTGCAACAACTATGTTATCAAAACGTACACTGATATCTGCTTCTTTTTTAACTTTGAACTTAAGATCGATAGTGAGCTGTTCGTCTTCCTTTATACCGAGCTTAACCTTGGCCATTACAATGCTCCAAGAATATTTACCATCGGAAATTCTGTGTGAAAGATCCTCTGCATTCTGAGATTCAACATGCGGTTTCCATAAATCCGGCATATTTACATTCGCTTCCATAAGCGCAAGATCGCTTGTATCATAATTGATCTGATACTGAACAACAATGATACCGTATTCGGGTTTAATGTTATTTATGGAAGCATGAACAGTGAGGATCTTAGTGTCTTTGTTGAAATCTCCCGTTACAACGAGCTGTGCGTCATATTCTTTAGCAGAAACTGTCGTAAAACTCGAGAAAATTAATACAGCAACAAAGAAATAAATCAATAATTTTTTCATCAAATCACCTTTTCTTTGTTTTTTTGATTTTGACCATAAGAACAACAACGACAAACAACATAAATGCTACACAAGCAAAAACCAATATTGCTTTTCCTATCGACGGTTTGTGAAGTTCAACTTCTTTGTCATAGGTTGTGATATCACGTTTTTGTATTGTTTTTTCTTTAAATCTTGCGTATATTTCAGTTACACCTTCGGTAACCTTAACGGAACCATCAACCTTCTTGCCCCCTTCTGACTCAGTATACCAGCCGTCAAAGATATATCCCTGTCTGAAAGGAGAAGCCGGGACTGTGATTTCGGAACCAATAGTACCGTCATACGAAGAAACGATTTTGTCTGTTGTAATAAATCTCACTTGACCACCGTTGGATTTCGCAAGGAAAATATAATCGAAAGTGACAGATTCTCCGGGCGATGCAGCAACGATATTGATGCTGTTAATTGTCTGCAATCCCGATACGTAATTGGACAAATCAATATATCCGTTCCAAGTGCCGGTAATATCGCTGGGTGTATGATTTACATATCCAAACAAGGAGGCAACATCTGCAGTTTGAGAGAAATTAATTGATCCGCCGGAATAATTGATAATGA